>JBBRNU010000580.1:0-3332 GCA_038230115.1 Chthonomonadales bacterium
ACAGCTTCAACAAGTGCATCTCGCGCGACTGCTACGCCGACGGCGTCACGCTGACCGCGTCGACCAACGTCGGCTGCTGGGGCTTCGATCCGGCGAACGTCGTCGATGCCTCGGCCGATGCCGCGGACGGGTCGTCGGACGGCGTGTTCAGTTGGCGGCCCGTATTGACGCGCTGCTGCGCGACGTCGAAGCGATTGAACGCCGAATTGATGCCATAAAGGGACTGGTCAATAATCTGTGTCGTGCTGACTCGAAACGGCATGGTCCTGACTCCTTGAGCGGGAGGCGATAAGCGGCGCGGATCAAACGCAGGGCGAAATGGAACGCGGCCTGCGTTTGCGCCTGAGCGTTGTCGTTTCCCGGCGGCGAAACGGGCGAGGCTGCGCCCGCGCATGGCGTTCCTCCGGGATCGGGCGAGGCGTAATTTACGCGGAACCGGGTATGCCCAGATTATTGATGATGCGTCCGACGATGTCGTCCATGACGTTGATCACGCGAGAAGCGGCCTGATAGGTGCGCTGATACTGAAGCATCCGGGTCAATTCTTCGTCCAGCGACACGCCCGAAACCGAGGCCTGCTGCGCCTGCAATTGGCTGAGAACCTTTTCCTGGTTCTGCCCCGCTGTCTGCGCCGAGCGCGAGTCGGCGCCGATGCGCGCCACGCCCGCGTTGTAATAAGCGTTCAGGCTGAAGCCGTTGATGACCGGGGCCGAGTCGAGCGCGGCCAGCGCGCGAGCGTTGTCGCCGTTGCCCGCAGCGAACGTGGCGGGCGGAATCGGGGCCGAAGCCGCAGCAATCGCGTTCAAATCCGTCTTGATCACGCTGTCCACGCTGATGGACTGCGCGTCGGTTCCGGAGAAGAACGCCCGCCCGGTCACGCCGTCCAATCCGTATCCCGTCGCGTGCTGCGTGTTCACGGCGCTGATGAAGCTGGAAGCCAGCGTGTTCAGATCGGACTTATACCCGGCCACGAGCGCGGAGGCTTTTGCCAGGCCGTAGACTTCGCCGCCGCGCAGGGGAATCGTGTCGCCGCTGGGAGTCGTCAGGCCGATTGCGCCATTGGTGGTCGTGACGGTCGTTGGGAGCGGACTGCTCTGATCGCCCTGCACCAGCGCGTAGCCGCCGACGTTGATTTCAACCTCGCCGTTGGGCTTGCCGGTCTGAGCGTTTCTGCCATCCGTCACCTGCACGTCCACGATGCCGCTCAGCGTATTGATGAGCGCGCCGCGCTTGTCGAGCAGGTCGTTGGGCTGGTCGCCCGCGCCAATCGCGGTGCGAATCTGGTTGTTCAGGGTCGCAATCTGCCCGGCGAGCGTGTTGGCGTCGCCGATTTTGACGGCGACTTTGGCCGTGATGTCCGGGCCGATCTGATCCAGGGCCGTGCTGACCGAATGGAACGCGCCGACGAGGGTTTCCGCCTGGTTGCGAACCGTCGCGCGAATCGCGCCGCTCTCCGGGTTCGCCGAGAGGTCGGCGAACGAGTGGAAAAAGTTCGACGCCAGATGGCCCAGGCCGCTGTCACTCGGCTCATTGTACGCGCTCTCGACGCGGCTGAGAATGTCGCTCAGGTTGCCCAGCGATCCCTGTTCGGCGTTCGCCCCGAAGACGCGCTTGTCCGTGAAAGCGTCGCGGATGCGGTTGACGGCGCTGATGGTGACGCCGGTTCCCAGGTTGCCGGGATGCCCGTGTTCAAAATCCGGCGGCGTGAACGGGTCGGTGGCGGTAAATTGCACGACCTGGCGCGAATAGCCCGGCGTGTTGACGTTGGCGGTATTCTGCCCGACTACGTTGAGCGCGAGTTGGCTGGCGTCCAGGGCGCGCTTGCCGATTTCCAGCCCGAAAAAAGTGGAACTCATGCGGTTTCTCCGTGAATAATGGCCGGACACGTCCCTGCGTCCGGGCGCGATGCCTTCTCTGTTCGCGTTCCATTCCTGGCCTGTCCCTTTGCAGATTGCAGAAAAGGGCGGCGTCAGGCCTTGCTGTCAATGTAAAAGGCGGGCGCGGCGACGCAAGCCAGATTGACGCCGTAGCGCGCGGGCTGAAGCGTGGCGGTCGTGAGCGCGTCCAGGCTGAAACGCACGTATTCGAGCGCGTTTTCCAGCAGACCGCGGTTGCGAACGTTGAGCGAGTCGAGTCGCCCCTGCGTTTCGAGCAATTGCACGCGCAGTTGGCTGATGACGTCCTGATCGCGCGCGGGCAGAGCGGGCAGCAGGCCGGAAAGCGTCGGGATGCGCTCCATGCCAAGCGCGAAAGCCAGCGTGCGGGTGGCGGTCATGCGCGCATTTTCGAGACCGGTCTGCTCTTCCACGCAATGGCGCTGTTCCATTTCCAGAGCCGCGAGCCGGGATACGTCGCCGCGAATGATGACCTCGCTTTCCTCTTCGGCCAGGGCGACGAGCTGCTTGCCAAGTAGGAGTTCCTGCTGCAAAATCCGGCGCAGACCGGAAATATTGGTGTTGGGTTTGGACATGGGGCGTTCCTTCTCGACTTCGATTTCGTGTTCCGTTTTGTTTTTCGCGTATTGGGGGCGCTATTTGGCCGCTTTCGGCGCGGCGGTCTCAGGGGCGACGGCCACTTTGGGCGCGAGGCGGTCGCAGAGCGTGCGGGCCAGCCCGAACGATCCTGTCCGACTCATCTGTTTCGCGGTCTCGTCGTCCATCATGTCCTGATACATTTTGGCTTCCTGACTATTGCCGAAAAGCGCGTTGCCGCCGGTCATGGATTTTCGCATCTGCTTGAGCATCATGCCAAGAAAAACCGATTCAAACTCCTGCGTCGCCTTTTTCAATCGGTCATGCTGCCGGGCGGCGTCCTTGTCTTCCGGGGCGGTCGCGGTCGTGGCGGCCGCGCCGGTTTTGGCGAGGGCCGGGGACGCGGCGAGCGGATTGACAGCCATCATTGCACCTCGATTTCTGCGGCAATCATGCCTGCCGCGTGCATTCCCTGCAAAATGGAAATCAGGTCGCGCGGCGTCACGCCCAATGCGTTCAGGGCGCGCACCATCTGGTCTACCGTCGTGGTCTGCCCGATGGCGGCGAGCTGCGCCGTCTTTTCCTCGACTTTCGTGTCTTTGAGCGGCACGATGGCGGCCTGCGAGCCGGGCGAGAACGGCGCGGGCGGCACGACGACGGGATTGTTTTCGATGCGGATACTGATTGCGCCATGCGCGATGGCTCCGGGCGCGAGCCGAACGTTGCCGCCCATGACGACGGTTCCCGTCCGCTCGTTCACGACGATGCGGGCCTGCACGTCGGGCGTGACGCGCACGACCTCGATGCGCGCGATGAAGCCGATCAGGTCTTCGGCCAGTTCCGGCGGGATGCCGACGGTGA
>JBBRNU010000581.1:0-3324 GCA_038230115.1 Chthonomonadales bacterium
CCTCGATTTCGCTCTGGGCGCGCTGATGCGACAGCCGGGCGCGGCGGGCGTCGGCGGGCGTGAGCGCGGCGGGCGCGTCCATCAGCTCGTCCACGTAGTAGCGATACCCCCGGTCGGTCGGAATCCGGCCTGCCGAGGTGTGCGGCTGCACGAGATAGCCCATGTCGGCCAGCCCGGCCAGTTCGCTGCGAATGGTGGCCGATTTGCACCCGAAGTCGTACATTTCAATCAGGCGTTCGGAGCCGACAGGTTTGGTCGTCGTCACGTAATCATGAACTGTCGCCTGGAGAATACGGATTTTACGCGCGTCCAAAAAGGACATATGGCCCTGTGCCTCCGAGAGGGAAACCGCGTCGCGCGAGGGGGGCGCAAGCGAAACGCGGTAGAATTCCACCGGATATAGTATAGCCCTGCGCCCACCGCTTGTCAAGTCGGCTCCGTTCGCGTGAACCTTTTTGCGCCGGGGATGCACTAATCCAAAGAGACACGATAGCCAGGCATTCGGTGAATTTATCAGAGACGACAAAAGGAAAACCTAATGTCTTTTCGTGACGTGCGTTTCGTTGGCGCAACCCTGAGCCTGACGCTTCTTGGCGCGATGCCGGGTTGCCAACTGCATTCGTCCGCGCCCCCCGGCTTCTGGCGAGAGCGTGAGACCGACGTGAAACCGAAAGCCGATACGTCCGGTCTCTGGCGGACACGACAGGCCGCTGTGAAACCGCAGGCCGCGACGCTTGCACACGCCCTCAAAAAGTATACAAGTACGCCGCCAACGTTTCGACACACTCCGGCTGCCAAGAAGTGGGAGGCGACCCTTAAGCCGTATCTGCCGCCCGGCTTTTCGTTTGCGCTGCCGCCCGGAGCGGACGAAAAGCCGCGTCGGTGGGCCATCAATATCGCAGTGGCGGGTCTTGGCGCCTACTTTTCCAACGAGCCGGCGGGGAACGTTTTGTTCTTCGAGACCAACCGGAAGGAAGCGAACGCGGCAGGCGACATCAGTACGCTGGCCGACGACGGCGTGAGTGGGTGGGGCGTCGTCTGGAGCCGGGGGGAACCGCAATATCTGCCGCCGGGGAAGGGAAACAAAAACTTCCTCGTCAAATACGCCCACCGGTTTGAAGAACACACCTTGTGAAGTGCAGCCTGTGCGTCCGTCCGACATGAACGCCATTTCATAACCGGGCGTCAAAGGAAAGACAGCGGTGCAATTTCATGGCGTGCGTTTCGTTGACGCCCCCGTTTTCACCCGTGTGCAGATTGCCGCAGGAGGATATTATGTCGTACCAGGCGATCAACAGAGCGAGGCGGTTTCTTCTCTGCGTCCTCCTGCTCTGCCTGACGGTCTCCTCTATTTTCCACTTCCGCAGCCACACCCCTCCGCGTCCCGACAAAGCCAAGCGTCCGTCCTTCGAGATTGCCGATATTGCCAACGGGGACGTTCTCTACGGCGATGTCTCGGCTGCCGTGCGCGTCAGCCACGCTTATAACGTGGAGGGCGTTCGTCTTCTGGTGGACGGTCAGGAAGTAGATACCGGAGGCGAACGAAACGTTCTCCGAGCCGACGGGCAGTTCGTCATGCTCGGCTTCGAGTCGGACGCTTTCGAGAATGGCCCGCACATCCTTGTCGCGCAGGGCGATTCCGGCAACGTCAGCACGCGCACGGTCGCCTTCAACAATCCTTTCGTTCACGTAGATGTTGGCGAGCTGTTCGACCTCAACAACGTGCAGGGCATTCCCAAAGTTTGTCGCATCACTGCGCGCCTTCCCTCGGCGCAAGCCTGGACGGTGAGAATTGAAACCTTTGTCCGTAATCCTCAGATCGTCAGGAAATTTTCGGGAAGCTCCGCCAAGATCAACTTGATCTGGGACGGCAGAACCGATGGCGGGGCGGTGATGGAAAACAATCCTTATGACGTCGTTTTGACCGCCGCCTCGCAGCCCAATCATCCCATCACGCATATCGTCAACAAAAGCGGCGGACAACAATTTCCATGAAGTCGCTATCTTTCGTTCGACCTGAGCATTGTTTCACAACATGGGCGATTTGGCCGGAGCGGTGGAATAGGAACAGGTCGGGGGCGGCTCTCTGTTGCAGGCTGCCCATCGAAAAGAGCCAGCAGCGGACGGTAATTACCGCGTATAATGAAAGAAGCGTCGCGGCGTGAAGCCCCTGTACGCAAGATCGCTATCGAACCTATCTTGAAAATAACCGAGGAGAAATCGAAATGACAACCGCAGTTTCCATTTCGGATATTGTTTTTGAAACGGCGGAACAGTTCGCCGCGCGACACGGCCTTACGCGCAATGAACTCTACGAAACCGCGCTGAAACAGTATTTGCAGGCGCGGCAAGCCTCTGCGGAAGAAAGCGTTCGCGAACAGTTCGACGCCGTTTATAGCCGCGAGGATAGCCGCTTGGACCCGCTCTTTGAGCAGATACAGGCGCGGTCTCTGCCTGCGGACGACTGGTAATGCAACGGGGCGAAATCTGGCGGGTAAATCTTCCCGACCCCGTTGGCTCGGAACCCGGCTATCGTCGTCCCGTGCTGATTATTTCCACCGACGCCATGAACTTGAGCGCGATACGCACGGTTTTGGCCGCGATTTTGACCACGAATCGGAACCTGGCGGGCGCGCCGGGCAATGTGCTTGTGTCTGCCGACGAAACGGGTTTGCCGAAAGACTCGGTGGTAAATGTGTCGCAGTTGATTACGGCGGACAAAGGGTTCTTCTCGGAATATGTCGGCGCGCTTGAGCCACATACGATGGCGAAAGTCGCTGATGGATTGCGGTTAGCGATGGCTTTGTAGCCAGACGCGAAGTGGCCTGAAAACGGCTTGTGTCGGCAGGATGGCCCGCCATTTTCGCAGCCCGAATTTCGGTAGAGTGACTTGCTGTCGCTGGCGCTGATCAAGCCGCATTGGCGGATCATCTCATAACGGACGCCAAAAACGTTATCGGTGGCGGCAAATTACGCTGTCGCGGACGTCCGACACCCGTTCCCGCCCGGCCCGTGAGTAGGATACGTGATATAATAGCGGTATGCACAACGTCCTTCAACCCGATTTTTCCGACACAAACCCTGATTCCGTCCCGGCGGTCTTGCGCGAACCGGATACGGCGCGCGAACCGTCCGTGCGGCTGGTCGAGGTTTTCTCGTCGCTGCAGGGCGAGGGCGTTCTCGTGGGGCATCGGCAGGTGTTCGTTCGCACCTACGGCTGCAACCTGCGCTGCACCTACTGCGACAGCCCGGAGACTCTCAAAGAGTCCGGCTCGCCGCCCCTTTGCCGTGTGGAGACGACGCCGGGAAGCTGGCAGTTTCGCA
>JBBRNU010000582.1:0-3324 GCA_038230115.1 Chthonomonadales bacterium
CGGGTGGAATTGAACGCCCAGGAGATAGCGGCGGGCGGGGTCTTCGACGGCCTCGATCCCGCCGTCGGGCGCGCGAGCCGTGACGACCAATCCGGGCGCAAGAACGCGCGCCGCTTGATGATGAAACGAGTTGACCCGCATTTCGGTCGCGCCGACGATCGCGCGCAGGCGGCTGTCCGGGCGAATTTCGATGACGTGCGTGGCTTCCGGGCGCGGCTGCGTCTGGCTGTGCGGCAGCAGAGCCTTCTTGTCGGGCCATTCAGAGGGCAAATCCTGGTAGAGCGTGCCGCCCAGCGCGACATTCAACACCTGGAGACCCCGACAAATCGCGAAGAGAGGCAGCTCCTGCGCGAGCGCCGCCTGCAAAACGGCAAACTCGGTCGTGTCGCGGTCGGCGTCCACTTCGCCCAACTTTTCATGCGGCGGGGCATGGTAGCGCGCGGGCATGACATCTACGCCGCCCGTCAGCAGCAGGCCGTCGCAGGCGCGCACATAGTCTGCAGCTAGTTCGGCGTCGCCTGTTACCGGCAGAATAATTGGCAGGCCGCCTGCTCGCTCGACCGCCCAAATGTAAGCCCGGTTCAATGTTTGGCGCGGCCCGCTCGTTTCCGACTCGCCGGTTCCGCACGTCAGCCCCACCACTTTCCTGCGCGCCATCTCCGCTTCCTTTGCATCGCCCGCCCGTCATGTCAAACCCAGTAATTCCGGTTACGCAGGCAAACTACTCATTTCGTGACCGGGATTGCCGGAGGTTGAAAACCCGGCGAACCGCTTGTCCGTCACGTCTCTGAAATGGGTAGCGGTTCAAGGCGGTTCATTCCAGCCGGGTCAAATCCCCGCCGGAACCGTTTTGCGGGGCGGGGGCGGCGCGTTCGTAGCGCAGGAGGGCGTTTTCCAGCCGCAGAACCAGCAGTTGCCGCTCGTGCGCTTCGTGTTCGCGGGTTCGCTCGTTGTCGAACGAAAGGCGCTCCACGACGCGCACGAGGTCGCCGAAGTCCTGCCGTAATTGTACAATGTCCTGCCGAACCTCTTTCATTTCCTGCTGAACGCTTTTCAAGTCGCTTTTGCACTGCTGCACGTCGCGGTTCAGGGCGACGATCTGCTTGCCAAAATCCACCAGCGCCTTGAGCATCGGTCAGGCCGCAGCCATCAGCCGGGTCAAAATCACGCGGGTTTCGCCGCTGATGCGCCGCGTTTCGACCTTCAGGTCGTTGATCTCGACTTTAAGGCGTTCAATCGCCGCTTGATCGCGCCGCATTTTTTCGCGCAGGCGCTTCAACTCGGCGCGATATTCCGCCATTGCATCCCGATATTGCGCCGTTCTCTCGAACTCCACCGGCGACAAGATACCATCTTCCATCGTCGTTTCGCCCCCTCTCGGAACCCCGTCAGCAGCCCGTCCTATTTTTATTATAGCACAGTCGCCGCGCCGGTTTCAAAAAAGTCCGGCTGCGTGATGGGAACGGCGTTCCCTACCAACCAAACGATTGGCTCACAATCCTGTAAATACGGGATTGAACCTGATTCTGCTCAGAAGACCATGCCCATCGAATGTATATTCTGCCTGCAATGACGCGCTGACGAAAAAATCGTATTCCACGTTTCGCCAAATGGCAAGGACGCTTCGATCACGTTCCGAATACCGGGAATGTTCAATTTTCTCAGCGTCGAGATTTTGACATATCTGCTGCGCTGACAATCCAATAGGCGTCGCTTCGCGGATAGAACTTTCCAGGCGCTCGATACTTTGCTTGTATTCGCTTCGCGAAAAAACAAAACATCCAGCCGTTCCCAACACCAGGACAAAGGAGAGCGCCAGCAATCGTGACAGTTTGAATTTCTTTGTCATTGTCGCGGGCATTCCTTTTCAAGGCTCGTCATTCATGCGCTCAGTAGCCGCGTTTTGGGTCGTAGAGGTTGTGGAGGGGCTGGCCTTCCAGGTAGCGGGCGAGGTTGTCGGCGAAAAGGGCGGCGGCGCGGGTGAAATAATAGGGCGTCTGGCCCGCCGTATGCGGCGTAATCAGCACGTTGTCCAGGCTCCAGAGCGGGCTGTCGGGCGGCAGCGGTTCGGTCTCGAATACGTCCAGGCCCGCGCCCGCCAGCCGATGCTCGCGCAGGGCGTCCGTCAGCGCCGCCTCGTCCACGATTTTGCCGCGCGCGATGTTGTACAGATACGCGGTCGGCTTCATATGGGCCAGCATAGCGGCGTCGAACAGGTGGTGCGTATCGGGGGTATAGGGCAGAGCGATGCAAACGTGATCGGACTCGGCCAGCAGGCGCGGCAGGTCATCGGGCGCGTACAAAGCGTCGGGGCTTACGTCAGCCTCATAGCGCGCGTCGGGATTGCGTTTCACGGCGACGACCCGCATTCCGAAGGACTTGGCGCGCGTTGTCAGCGCCTCGCCGATGCGCCCCAGACCAACGATGCCCAGTGTCTGCCCGCCCAACTCTTCGGCCCCGGACGCGCGAGAAACGGGCCAGCGCTGCCATTGTCCGGCCAGCTGCCCCCGAAAATGCACGTCCATGCGCCGCGTGAACATCAGCATCCAGGCGAGAACGTGTTCGGCGATATTGGGGCCATGCACGCCGCTGGCATTCGTCAGAAAAAGGTTCCGGGCGGCAAGTTGGGGCGTCACCTTGCCGTCCAGACCCGCGCTCCAAAACGCAATCCAGCGCAGATTTGAGGCCGCGTCGAGCAGTTCCGGCGACAGATTTCCGCAGGCGATGATGTCCGCGTCGGCAATCGCTTCCTGCGCGTCCTGCGTCCGGGCGAAGCGCAGTTCTACCCGGTCGCGCAGGTCGTCGCGGCTGGCAATCGCGTCGCGAAAAGACGCGGCGTCGGCATCGTCGGGCGCAAGCAGAATCAGCGCAGTCGTTTTGTTCACGCCCTGGCCTCCTCCGCAAAAACGGCTTCCCGGCACTCATACGCCGACAGCTCGCGGATAAAATCTTTCGTTGCGCCGATGTCGCCCGCCCCGACGATCAGGCCGCTGACGCCCAGCCCGACCCGCGCGCGAATCGAAGCCTGCCAGTCCGCCGCGCCCGGCCAATAGGGGCCGACAGGAACCAGAGCGGGCAGCAGATGAACCGCGCCCGCCGTCACAACAACGCGCAGACGGCGCGAAACGTCCTCCGAAGCGAACGGTTCCGCCTCGCCCGCATTAGAATCAACGTTGAAATCAAAATCGAAGACAAGTCGCGCCGCGCCCTGCGTCGCCAGGTCTTGAATGAGGGCTTCGAGCCGCGCGTCGCCGTCCTCGTTTTCCAGAGCTGGGTTCGCGCCTGCTCCGGCGAGAAACGCGCTGTCGAGGAGGGCGGCGAGGC
>JBBRNU010000583.1:0-3319 GCA_038230115.1 Chthonomonadales bacterium
ACCTTTATCCACGCCTGAAGCCGGCGGTGGATGTTATTACCCGGCGGCAGAGGTTCTACGAAGCGGACGCTGATATATATGGCCTGTTCGCAGATCACAGGCGGCGTATTGAGACCGAGATAGATTGGAAATAACGGGATAGAAGCAATATTTGACCGCATTCAACCGTCAGTCTCACAGACCATAAAGAAGGAGACAGACAATGGAAGCGACGCGATTGAGCCGTGAGGAAGTCGGGCGGCGCGGCGACGACCTATACGAGCGGGAAATCTGAGCGCACGTCGAAACCATTGAGAACTTGGGCAAGATGGTCATTATTGACGTGGAAACGAGCGAATATGAAGTGGACTAACGCGGCATGGCTCCGGCGCGGCGACTGCAAGCCCGCCGCCCAAATGCAATTACTATTGGCAAGCGCATTGGGTACGATGTCGCCGAAACGCTCGGCGTCATGGAAAGCGCATTTCCATGATGACCGGCCCTGTTTTCGCGCTTCACATTCTGGTGTCGGTTCCGATCCGGCATTCGGAGCGGGCATAAATCGCGATTGATCTTTCAGCCTACACCTTGAAGCGAACGTGCATGATGTCGCCGTCTTTTACGACATCCTCTTTCCCCTCCAGCCGCAGCTTACACGCGCTCCGGGCCTCGTCCCAACAGCCGCCCGCGCTCCGAAACTCCTCGAACGCGATCACCTCCGCCCGAATGAACCCGCGCGCCAGGTCGCTGTGAATCTTTTCCGCCGCCCCCACCGCGTTCGTACCGCGCGTGATCGTCCAGGCGCGCACCTCGTCCTCGCCGACCGTGAAGAAACTCATCAGGCCTAATGCGGCATAGGCGGCGCGAATCAGCTTGTCGCGGGCGGCTTCGGCAATCCCCATCGCTTCCAGAAACTCGCGCTCCTCGTCGGGGGCCATTTGCGCGACTTCCATTTCCACTTTGGCGCACAGCGTAATCAGGGGCATTCCTTCCGACGCGCAGTAAGCCGCAAGCGGCGCGGCGACCTCCGGGTCGGCTTCGCCCGCCAGTTCCTCGCCGACATTCGCGACCACAATCAAGGGCTTGCCGGACACGAAGGCGTAACTGCGGATCGAGCGCTGCTCGTCTTCGGTCAGTTCCAGGGAGCGAATGGGACTGAGCGCGTCGAGATGGGCCTTGATTTTTTCCATGACCTGCTGCTCGGCGGCTTCCGCATTGGTCTGCCGCTTCAGGACGCGGGCTTTTTCCAGTTTTTCCAGCCGGTTTTCCACCACGCCCAGGTCGGCAAGCAGCAGTTCTTCGAGGATTTTTTCGGTCTCGCGAAGCGGATTGATCCCGCCTTCCGGGATCGAAACGGCAGGGTCGTCGAACGCGCGCACCACCAGGACGAGCGCCTCCATGTTGCGAACGTTGGCGAAGAAGTCGGCCCCGAACTTGTCGCCCTGCCCCTGCCGCTCGCCCCGCTCGATGCGCGCCCCGCCCTCGGTCACCTCAATCACGGCGGGCGTGATTTTCTTGGGCTGACAGGTCGTAACGGCATAGGTGAACCGCTCGTCCGGCACGGGAATCACCCCGACGTTGATTTCGCTGGCCCCGAACCGATTTACGTCCACTTCGGCCCGCGTCAGCGCATTGTACAAACTGGTCTTGCCGGTTTGCGGCAGGCCGATAATTCCAACCTTCATGAAATCCTGGCTCCCTTGCGAAAATGCGAAAAATAGGGGAAAAGAACCCCGGCGAATTTACGTATAATGAATACTGTGGAAGTGAAAATCGAAACTGAACTTGTCGCTCCGTTCCCTGTCCCGCCCACGCGGAAATCGGTCGCCGACGCCCTGTCTCGTAAACCGCCGATTGTCTTGACGCGGCGGCAGGCGCTGCTTCGCGGTCTGGCGCTGATGGGCGCGGCGTCCGTCGGGCCAGGGCTGGCCGAATCCAACTCGCTCGACATCACCCGGCATCGCCTGCCGACGCCCGGCCTGCGCGAGCCGATGCGCGTCGTGCAGATCACGGATTTACATCGCTCGTGGTGCGTGTCGGAGGGTTTCATCGCGCGCGTCGTCACCGAAACCAACCGCCTGCAGCCGGATGCGGTCGCCCTGACCGGCGATTTCGTGACGCAGGACTCGGCTTACATCGCGTCGTGCGCCGGTCAATTGGCCGGTCTGCGAGCGACCCTGGGCGTTTACGGCGTTCTGGGCAACCACGACTACTGGTGCGATCACGGGCGGGGCGGGCCTGCCGTCGCCGAAGCCCTGGCCCAGGCGAACGTTCACCTGCTCATCAACCGGAACGTTCGGCTCGATAACGGCCTGCGTCTGGTCGGCGTGGACGATTTTCAGGCCGGGACGCCCGATCCCTGGGCCGCCTTCGCCGACGTTGGCGTGAACGAGCCGATGCTGGCGATGACGCACAACCCGTTCGCTTTCGGCGCGCTTTGCCGCTATCCCTGCGTCACGCTTGCCGGTCACACGCACGGCGGGCAGATCAACATCCCATTTTTGACGCGCAGTTATCTGGGCGGGCGAACGCGCTATCAAAAAGGCTGGTTTCAAGAGCCGAACCATCCGGGTAGAATGTACGTGTCGTGCGGGCTGGGCGTGATCGGCCTTCCAATGCGCTTCCGCTGCTACCCGGAACTGGCCGTCTTCGATCTGGTTCCGGCCTGAAATTGGCCTTATCTCTCTTGCCGCCTTCACAAAAGGGCAACTAACAGCGGTCGCTTCCATTTACGGAAGGGCAGGCTGCGTAGAGTCTGGCGCCGCCCTTGCAGTCGGAAGGGCGGGGACGAAATCGAATGACCGGCGAAAGCCTTCGCGCGAAAGGACACTTCATGCGCCCGTTTCGCGCTGCGTTCACGCTGATTGAACTGCTCGTAGTGATCGCCGTCGTCGCGATTCTGGCCGCCATGCTGTTTCCCGTCTTCGCGCAGGCGCGTGAAAAGGTGCATGGCTTCTCGTGCCTGTCCAACCTGCGGCAGATCGGCATGGCGACCACGCTGTACGCACAGGACTTCGACGACCGCTACGCCTCGCCCGACCCTGAACCCTTTCGCTGGCTCCCCGACGTGCATCAAGCGTACCTCAAAACGTGGCAAGTCTGGCATTGTCCATCCGATCCGCACGCGAAAACCTGGGACGGATTCTGGGCCAGCGCCTCGTTTCGCGTGCGAACCAGCTACATCTGGAACGCCTACGTTTTTCAGGGCGACGCTTCGGATTGGCGCGTCAGCATCCCGCTCGCCGCCGTTCCCTCCGCCTCATCGCTGGTTCTGTGGGCCGAGGGCTACGCAAATCCGGGCTGGGTTCCCGACGCCCTGCCCATTTCCGCGCCCGAACCC
>JBBRNU010000584.1:0-3307 GCA_038230115.1 Chthonomonadales bacterium
GAAGTAAAATCGAATATTTGGCAGTGCAAAAATCTCCCCCTTGCAATTCGAGGGGGAGATTTTTCGTGTGCGTTCGCATCGAAAAGCGCGTTATCGCAATGGACAGAAGTTTTTTCGGGAAACTTCCCATCGCTGCGAAATAAGATTGTGATAGAATTCGCAATCTCCAATGCAATAATTTATTAAAAATAACTTAATTCGAGGGGCAAAATTGCTTGACACTTTCCTGCAGGCGTGTTATTATGCCGCTACCATCTATCATATCTTCGCGTTACGCAAGCGTGAAATTGCCAACTTCGCGTGCGTAATTCTGATTCTCGTTCAAAGGAGGCGAGATAACCCCCGCTCGAACGCCGCGCATTTCTTATTCAGCCCTTGATGCGCGCCCTCTTCATTCAAACCGCCGACGTCCCTTTTTATCTTTGCCCCGACGGCGGTAAACCACACTCTGCAAGACGCTCGATAAAATTGAAAAGGTGGATCAACATGTTCAACCCTCATCGAAAGACGACGCGCTCCGGCTTTACCCTGATTGAACTCCTCGTGGTTATCGCCATTATCGCGATTCTGGCCGCCATTCTCTTCCCGGTTTTCGCCCAGGCCCGCGAAAAAGCCCGCGCCATTTCCTGCACGTCGAACCTGCGTCAGATCGGCACGGCGACCATGATGTACGTGCAGGATTATGACGAGACCTACCCCAGCGGCTGGGGCTGGGACGGCGCTGATCACAGCAAATCCTCGACCACGATGTGGCGCGTCTGCCTTCAGCCCTACATTCAAAAATTGGGCGCATCTACGGGAAATGCCGGAGAAACGTCGGGCAGCGGCAACTTCTTCGGAACCTACACCGGCGAACCCTGGTACAACCCCGCGGGCTACGCCAACTCCAGCGTGCTTTCCTGCCCGGACGCTCCCGCCGGAGCCAGTTACGGCCCGACCAGCTACGGCTACAACGTCAACTTCTGCCCCGGCTGGAGCAATGACGGCGTGCAGCCCGGTGTCACCCTCGCCGCCATCAACACGCCCGCCAACATGATCGCCTACGCCGATGCCAGCAGCATGGGCGGCTCGGCTTACGCCGCTTCCATTAAGGGCGACCCGCACTTCACGGACGGAGGAGCGGTCGGCGCCGGGCCGTTCCAGTACGACCCGACCAAGTGGGTCGAGGGCTTCAGCACCGACTGGTGTTTCGGCGACCCGACCGGCTCCTGCTTCTGGAACGACGCGGGTCGCCCGGAAGCGCGCCGCCCTATTCCGCGTCATGCCAAGCGCGTGAACGTGGCTTTCGGGGACGGCCACGTGAAGTCGCTTTCGCCCAGCTTCCTCAGCGCGAAAGTCGGCAGCCCGCAGGACATCATGACGAACCATCCCTGATTCGAGCCGCCAAGTCATTCGTGATTTGCGAAACCGAGTCGGCGTGATTCGTAATGACGTCGCGTTCCTTCCCGCGAGATGTTTTACAAAACGTTTCGCGGGAAGGGGAAAAGGAAGGACTGCATGATTCGCTGCGCGCCGGGGGCGCCCACCTCGGCTGTCTCCGCTGACGTCTCCCTGAATCGTTCCTCCAGGATGCGCGGTCGGTCGCCGCGCTTCACCGTCGCGCTCTGCCTGACGGCAATCGGACTGGCGGGCGGTTTCCTCGGCCTGCAGAGCGACGCTTATCAAAACTGGCGGCTGGCGCGATTGTCGCTGCCCGCGCTCCGTCAGGAACTCGCAGCGCGCGGGGAAAACGCGCGCCTGCTCTATCATATCGGTCTGCGCTTGAACCAGGCGCGTCGGTTTGCGGAAGCTGACGGGTTTCTGCGGCAATGCGTGGGACTGGTTCCCGACAATCCGCGCTATCGGGACGAATGGGCGCAGGCGCTGCTTGGCAGCGGCCTGACGACGGCGGCGTTCGGCGAACTGCGCGAGTTTGCCGGAACCAATCCCAACGCGCCCGCCGCGCATTTCATTCTGGGTAAGTTCTACTACACGCAAAACTCCATGCTGCGCGCCAGCGAAGAGTTCGAGCGGGCGGTCGCGCTGGATGCGAATCTTGCCGACGCCTGGATGTATCTGGCCGGGGCGCGCAATAGTCTGGGCGACGCGACAAAGGGACAGGCGGCGGCGAAGCAGGCCGTTCGTCTTAGACCCCATAGCGCCGAAGCCCATCTCTTGCTGGCCTCGTTCTACGCGCGCAATCATCAGCAGGAGGCTGGAGCGGAATTCGCGCAGGCGGTCGCGCTTGCGCCCGCCAAGGCCGTAATGCATCAGGAATACGCGCGCTGGCTGCTGGATTCCGCGCAGTCGCCAGCGGATCGCGGGCGGGCGGCGGAGCAGGCGCGGCAGGCCGTCGCCCTGGGGGAAATCGACCCGGCTTCCTTCCTGACGCTGGGCCGCGCGCTTCTCTACAACGGCGACCGGGCCGGGGCCGTCGCGCCTTTCCTGCGCGCGGCGGAACTTGCTCCCGACGACCCGGCTCCCGCGCTGGCCCTCTCGCAAACCTACCACGCGCTCAACCGCGCCGGGGAGTCGCAAACGTGGCAGCGCGACTATCTGGTACGGCAGCGCTATCAGCAGCAGCGCAATAATCTGCTGATGGCCGTCGTCAACGCCCCCCACGCCGACGCCCCGAAAGCGCGGCTGGCGCGTCTGCTCGGTCGGCATGGCGACGCCGATGAGTGCGCGCGAAACTACGCGATGGCGATGCGGAAGCCGCTCGACTCCCCCGCCGTCATGACCGCTGCGGCCAACGACCTGACTCAGGGCGGACACGCCGACCGCGCGCTTCCCCTGGCGCGGCGCGCAACGGGTTTCGGCCCGCACAGCCCATCCGCGCACGAAGCGCTGGGCGACGCCCTCCTGCAAGTGGGGCAGCGCGAAGCCGCCCGCGCCGAATACGAGCAGACGGCGCGTCTGGCCCCGGATCGTCTGTCCGGCCTGCAAGCGCGCCTGCAGCGGTGCGCCGCGCCCGCTCCCTGATGCAGTTGCGACGGTCAGGACTCAGGGCGAAAGCGCACGTTCACACGCAATTCTCATGATCTAACCACTTACGCGCCTTTCTTTTTTCTTTTTCACGAAGGAGCATTCGCAATGAAGCAAAGCGTCAATCCCGCTGTCGCCGCCATCGCAGTCATCGTAGTTTGCATCGGCATCGCCTTCGCGTACCGGCATTTCGCCGCGCCGCCGGTTATCGTGAACGCCAATGGGAGCGAAGGCTTTCAAAAGCCCGGTTATAGCGGCCCGCCGCCCGGCGTGCAAGGCGGCAGTATGGCCGCAAAGCCCGCGCACACCGAATCGGCGGAAGCGGATTTTTCAACTCGTGCGC
>JBBRNU010000585.1:0-3292 GCA_038230115.1 Chthonomonadales bacterium
ATCCAGGCCAGCGTTGGAGCGGGCGGCAGGCCATGCGGCAACCCGCGCGCGGCGACCAGGACGCTGATGAGCGCGAACGGGAGCGCGAAGATGGTATGCTCAAACTTGATCATGTTCAGGATCAAGCGCGTTTTTTGCACGGTTTGCGTCAGCGCGGCGGCCATTCGTCACTCTCCCTCATGCTGCCACTGCGGAACCAGCGTCTGCTCGATGCCCAGCTGCTGCAAAATCCGGGCCACGAGAAAATCCACCAGATCGGCAATCGTCTGCGGCTTGTGGTAAAAACCGGGCGCGGCGGGCAGAATCGTCGCGCCCGCTTCCGCCAGCTGCGTCAAATTTCGCAGGTGAATCAAGTTAAAAGGCGTCTCGCGCGGGACTAAAATCAGCTTGCGCCGCTCTTTCAGGCACACGTCGGCGGCGCGCGTCACCAGGTCGTCGCTGATGCCGTTGGCGATGCGGGCGGCGGTTCCCATCGAGCAGGGAACGATGACCATGCCGTCGTGCCGGAACGAGCCGCTGGCGGGCGGCGAAAAATAGTCCCGCTTGTCTACGAAGCGCAGGGCCGGACAGGGAAAGCCGAGCAGCGTTTCGTCGGAAAGATTGCGCGGATTGACGACGCGCCCGGTTTCCACGCTGATGACTTGCAGCGCCTGGTCGGAAAGGGCGACGTAAATTTCGCCGTAATGCCGCGCGGCAAGTTCCAGAAACCGCAGGGCGTAGGGAGCGCCGCTCGCGCCCGTAATCGCGACAACGAGTTTGCGGGAACGCCGCGCCGCCTCGCTTGCGGTTTCTGGCGCCCTCTCCGCTGCTGTTGGCGCGACCGGCATTGTCGAAATGATTTCGGGTTCGGCTGAAATTTGCATGAGATTATACCGCCTTGCGCCGCATTGTCCCGACCCGGAGGGAGCGCGTTTGTTCCGCCTCGGAAAGCGCGAACGCCCGCAAGCGCGCCGCGTTCACGCGGGCGAGGGCCGGTTCGCGCGTCGGTTCCGGGAGACTCTGTTCGGGAAAAGGGATGACTTCCGCCAACCCGGTGGCATCAGGCGGCGCTTCAGGGTCTGGCAGGCGGGCCGTCAGCGTCGTGACCGCCTCGTGCAGCAGCGTGCGGTCGTGGGGCAGCAAAAACCGGCGGCAGTCGTCGGGCGAAAAGAGCGCGCGGGACTGGACAATGCCCGCCGGATCGCGGGTCAACGGCTCCAGCGCGCGCACTTCCCCGGCGTACAGGGTCATATACGTAAAAGGGTGGGGATAAGCCCGGTTCGGCAGGCGCTTCGTGCATTCGATGCGAAGGGCGGCGAAAAGGGCGTAGCCGGGCGTCAAGTGCGCGTTGGCCTCCTCATGCACTTCACGCGCCAGCGCCTGCTCGCGGGTCTCGCCCGATTCCAGACGCCCGCCCGGAAAGCCGTACCCGCCCTTGCGGTCTTTCACGACCAGGACGCGCCCTTCATACCACGCCACGATATGAACGGACGTAATCGGGCCGTCCGTTGGAATATCGCAGCAACGCCAGGCGGTCAGGCGCACGGGCTGCTGGCCCCAGCGCATTTCCACGACGAAAAGAGGCGGCGTTCCCGAAAACGGATTGTCCTTGGGGGCGTTGATTTCCATACCCTGTATTGTGGCGGCGAAAGGCTGTGTCACAATCCCAGTTTACCCCATAGGGCGTCCACGCGCGCCTTGACGTCGGGCGACATTTCGATGACGTCCGGCCATTCGCGCCCGAAGCCCTCGGCGGGCAGCTTGCGCGTGCAGTCGAAGCCGACTTTCGAGCCGAATCCCAGGGCGCGCGAGGCGTGATCCAGCACGTCAATTGGGCCGCGCACGACGCACATGTCGCGCTCCGGGTCAATATTATTGCCCAGCCGCCAAAGACATTCTTTGACGTTTTGCACGTCCACGTCGGCGTCGAAGACGAAAATTATCTTGGTGAACATGGCCTGTCCCAGTCCCCACAGCGCGTGCATCACCTTGAAAGCGTGACCGGGATAGCGTTTCTTGATCTTTACGAGCGCGATGTTGTGAAAGATGCCCTCGACCGGCAAATTCATGTCCACGACTTCGGGCAGGGTCAGGCGCAGGAGCGGCAGGAACAGGCGCTCGGTGGCTTTGCCCAGCCAGCCGTCTTCCATCGGCGGCGGCCCGACAATCGTGCAGGGATAGACCGGTTTTTTTCGATGCGTGATCGCCGTGAGATGCACGACCGGGTACATGTCGGCGAGCGAATAATAACCGGTGTGGTCGCCGAACGGCCCTTCCATGCGCCGCTCGGTCGGATCAATGCGGCCCTCGATCACGATTTCGGCGTCTTCCGGCACTTCTAAATCCACCGTTTTCGCCTTGACGAGATGGACGGGCGCTTTTCGCAGGAAGCCCGCAAAGAGCATCTCGTCAATGCCGGGGGGCAGGGGCGCGGTCGCGGCGTAAGTGATCGCCGGGTCGCCGCCCAGGACAATCGCGACGTCAATCATCTCGCGTTTTTCTTCGCGCAGCCGCATATGCTCGGCCCCGACCTTGTGCATCTGCCAGTGCATCCCGGTCGTGCGCTTGTCGAAAACCTGGACGCGATACATCCCGACGTTGCGCTTACCGGTATTCGGGTCGTTGGTAAAAACCAGGGGCAGCGTAATGTAGCGCCCGCCGTCCTGCGGCCAGCAGTGCAGAATCGGGAAAGCGTCCAGGTCAATGTCGTCGCCGGTCAGTACGACTTCCTGACAGCGGCCCGGCCCTTTGTCGTGACGCGGCGGCATTTTGGCAAGCACGGCCAGCTTGGGCAGCAGTTCGCGCGCCGCGCCGAGCAGACCGCCCGCCGGAACGTCCGGTTTGAGCAGGTCTTCAATTTCGCAGGCGATATCTTCCAAATCGGGGACGCCCAGCGCCATGCTCATGCGCTTGCGCGACCCGAACACGTTGATGGCGAGCGGAACGTTTTTGCCGGTCGGGTTCTCGAACAGCAGGGCCGGGCCGCCGCCCGACTGTTTCATCACGCGGTCGGCGACTTCGGTAATTTCGAGGTAGGGGTCCACCGGCGTCGTGATGCGCTTAAGTTCGCCCGCCCGCTCCAGCTTGTCGAGAAAATCCTGAAAATCTTTGTAGGCCATATCGCCTTGCTTTCTGAAAATCGCTGCCTGTTAGAAGACAACCTGATCCTTGGCCCTTTTCCCGGTGGGGAACAATGCAGCCTAACCCCCGGCCCCGTCCCCCCCGGGGGCGGGGGGGGGTAAATAGGGGGGGTGCGGGTGAAGCGGAATGTTGTAAAAAGCTAGGGGGGTTGGGGGGCGCGGGTACGCGTACG
>JBBRNU010000586.1:0-3289 GCA_038230115.1 Chthonomonadales bacterium
CGGATTACACGATTGACCCGAAGTGGCAGAAAACGTCGCGCCCGGAGTATCACGGCAAAAGCGGCGTCCTGACGATGAAGGGCTTCATCAAGGGCAAGCCCGGCCTGCCGCACTTCAACTACGCCGCGCAGGTCTGTCAAAAATTCTTGGGATACGTGTTCGAGGTTCCCGCCGAAATCGTCGCCATGCGCGACGGCATCACGGCGGCTTCAACGACCAGTCCCAGTTCGGTCTGTTACTCCTGTCACAAAATCCTGACGCCGCTGGCCTACCAGCGGTCGCACTGGACGGACGAGGGTGTGTACAAGGCGAAGGGCGACGACGGCAAAACGCTCGATGACAGCGACCATCAACTGGTTCCGACCTACGCTTTCCGGGGCAATGGCATGGAAGCGTTCGCCACACAGGTGCAGAACAAAGAGCGGTTCCTCCGCACGATCATGCAGACGCATTTCATCTTTTACTTCGGGCGTGAAATGCGCTTCGACCAGGACGAGCGCGGCCTGTATCGGCGGCTGTGGCAGACGGAAAAGACCAACAACTACAACATCAAGGGCCTGATCCGCGCCCTGCTGACCAGCAAAGAATATCTGGACGGCTCGACATCCGCCGCGCCCGCCAACCCGAAGAAATTGTTGTCTCGCCCGCGCCATCTGGCGATGCGGTAGGGGCGGCAAGTCCGCGCGGCCTTCTTGACTTTGTCGCTTTCTTGCAATCCGGCGAAACGCCGCGTACAATAAGCGGAGAACGGAAAGAAACGAACGGGATTGAAACCCCGTTCTGAAATGCACAGACCACCTGCGTGGCCTGCAATGCCGCTCCGCCAAACCGTTTTCAAATTGCGGAGTCAGACGAGGGAAAGCGCAAAGCCAGCGCATCTTTAAGCCCGCGCAGGCGGGCTTCGCATTTCAGAACGGGGTTTCAATCCCGTTCTTGCATTCCAGGACAGGCATTCCTTCCCACTCGTCCCATTTGTCGCCTGCTTGCACATTCTGAGGAAATGAACGCGATGACCCCCTCGAAAAATACACCGACCTGCGATATTGACCCGGACGTGACGCTGGCCCCGATGACCGCGCCGCATCCCGGCAACCAGGCGTATTCGGTTACGCGCCGCGACCTGCTGCGGAAAAGCGCCACGACCATCGCCGCCGCCGGCGCGCTTGATTTCCTGTCGTACTTCAACGCTTACGGCGCGCCCCGCAACGATAGGGCCGTGACGGTCGCCCGCGAGCAGGCCAAAGAAAACGACAATCCCCGCTTCCTCATTTACTGGTACATGGAGGGCGGCTGGGAAAGCTACGATATGTTCAGCCCGGTCGTCACGCCCAATAACGTGCTGAACCGTCTGCCCCCGGAGAAGATGAGCGAGGAAACCTACCGCGTCCTCAAATTCGGGCAGCCCGGCTATGGCATTTACAAGCAGGGAAATATTCGGTACGGTTACCTGGCCGAGGGCGGCAAGAACCTGTTTCCCGAAATGGCCGTGCTGAGTTCGATGGAAACCGGCGAATTCCATTCTGGCGAGCGGCTCATGGTGCATATGGGGTCGTACAATATGCACTTGCAGGCGGAACGCGAGGACGACGAGCGCTCGATCATGCAGGCGTTCGCCGAATCGTATGGGCAGCCCTACGTTCTGCCGAACCTGTCGTGGCACTATTGGCTGTCGGACGGCGAGTTGAACGAGCAGCAGTACACGGGGCGCAAAGGGTATTACGCCAATCTTGGCCCGACCTGGGCGCACACGATTTACGCCGGGACGCCCGCCAACCTGAAGAGTTTCCTGCTGCGAATGCAGGCCGCGTCGAACGATACCGTGAACCGGCAAATCGAAAGTTTTCTGGGTAATATGAACCCGCACACGCGCCGGGACGCCAATGTCGAGGTCATCAAAAGTTTTGACTCGGCGTGCAATGTCTATGACAATCTGGCGAGCAAGGGGCGCAGTCTGGACAAGCCGGTTCTGTCGCGCCTGTTCACCGACCCGACCCTGCGCGCGAAATTCGACATCAAGCCCGAAGACGAGTTGATCACCTACGCCAGCATCAACGGCAACAAGGCGCGCAGCAAATTCTCGCCCGCCGTCAACGTGCAGGCGATGATGACCTACGAGATGATGCGCGCCGGGCTGTCCAATACCTTCTTCATCGAAACGCGCAACATCCGCGAGTTCGACAGCCATTTTGGACGCGAAAATCTCTGGGAAAAAGACCGCCGCACGCCGCGCGGCCAGCCCGACCAGACCTATGGCATGAACCGGCAGTTGTGGAAGCCGCTCAACGCGCTCATCGAGCTGCTCAAAACCACGCAGTACAAAAATACGGGCAAGAGCCTGTACGACCTGACGACGATTGTGCTGACCTCGGAGTTCGGGCGTACCATCAAGGGCGACGTGGACGCGATCCGGGCGATGAAAATTCCCGACGCCGACAAGCAGAAGATGATTGACGGACAGGACATTTCGCAGCACTGGAAAGTGACGTCGGCGGCGTTCCTGGGCGGCAAGGTCAAGGGCGACGCGCAGTACGGCGGCGTGGGCGAAAAGACGCTGCTGCCGATCCCGCTCTTCCCCGACGGCTCGCTCGACCCGGCTTACAACCCGGTCACGGGCGAATTGAAACCGAATGCCACGAAAAACCCGCAGTCGCAGGTTCCCAATCACGGCGATGTGTACGCGACGGCGCTTTATCTGAGCGATCTCGACCCGAAGGGCCGGGGCCGCAACAATCGCGGCCCGCTCAAGTACATCAAGAAGGCGTAACCCAATTTGCCGCGCCTTTTATACGCGCGGCAAACACCAAAAACAAGAAACCGTTCCCGTGCAGCAAAGGCGCGAAGACGGTTTCTTGTTTTTGGAAGCAGCCTGTTCTGTTTACCGACAAAACGGAGCCAGTTTGCCGCCGACTATGTTTCGGAGAGCGGCGTGGGGTCACATTCCTTCACTTATAAAAAGGGGCGCGTTGGAAGCACTCACTTCACTGCCAGTCTCGTTTCCTCGCTCAATCGTTGCTACTTCGCTGCCTGCTCGATCAGTTCAACCACGGATTTGGGCTGGGAGATATAGGGCACATGGCTTCCCTTGATTTCGGAGGTTCGTGCATCCATCCGTTTTGCCATGAGGCGCTGGAGGTCCGGAGGGATAGCCTGATCGTCCTGGGCAACAAGATACCACGAGGGGATCGTCTTCCACGCCGGGGTCCCGGCAGGCTGTTGGAAAATTGCGGCGGCAATGGGCTTCTGTGCGGCTGCCATCACGCGCGCTTCCTCGTCCGGCACATCCGCGCAG
>JBBRNU010000587.1:0-3289 GCA_038230115.1 Chthonomonadales bacterium
AGAACACGGGCTACGCCCAGAAGGTCTTCGATGTCAGCGCGTATCGGGGCCAGACCATCCAGGTCTATTTGATCGGCGTCGAGGACAGTTCGCTGCAGACCTCCTTCGTCGTGGACGATTTCGCCCTCAACGTCCAGTAGGAAAGCAGGAACGCGCGTTCGGTAGTTTAGAACCGCGAACAAAAAATCTCCCCACTCCCCTCCTTCTTACGAACTTACGAAGGTTCAGGGTTGGGGAGATTTTTTGTCGGGCGCGCAAGGCGTCTCAGAATTAAATTTACGGGTGTCGAAAGTGAGCGACGAGTAGCGAGGAAATGAATTTCTTCGCCCGCCCGTCAGCCCACTTTTGACTTTCGTTGACCTTATTCCATTGGGCCACTTGCAGCCTGGCGAGGATGGCGGGTTGGAGCCGGGCGCGACCATTACTTGACCAGTTTTTGCACTTCCGGCGAGTTCAGGTTTTCTTTCGTGACGACCGTCATCCCGCTGTCAATGAAGGCGGCGGGGATAGGCTGTTTTTTGATGGCCTGGAGAACCGTCTTGACGCCCTTGTACCCCATTTGGAACGGCGCTTGCACGATGGTAGCCTGGATGATGCCGTCGCTCACCGCCT
Source organism: Chthonomonadales bacterium (assembly GCA_038230115.1). Lineage (GTDB taxonomy): Bacteria > Armatimonadota > Chthonomonadetes > Chthonomonadales > Chthonomonadaceae > JBBRNU01. The sequence goes on from JBBRNU010000587.1 coordinate 613, forward strand.
TGATCTCTTCCGGCGAGGAGTCGTAGGCCACCAGTTTCACTTTGCCAGCCAGCCCTTTTTGTTTCAGAGCGTTGGCCGCGCCGATGCCGTTCGGCTCGTTGGCGGCGAAAATTCCGGCGATGCCCGCGTGCGCGGTCAGCATGTTCGTGACGGTATCCGTCGCCTTTTGCGGGTCGTTGGCTTCCAGCGTCGAGACGATTTTGAGGTTGGGATATTTTTTCAGCCCTTCCTCAAACCCCTTCTCCCGGTCATCCGAAGACGCCGCGCCCTTCTGGAAGATCAGCAGGCCGACCTCGCCCTTTTCACCCACCGCCTTCGCCAGGGCGTCTGCCGCCGCCCGCCCGCCCGCCACGTTGTCGGTCGCGATGTAGGCCAGCGACACGTCTTTGTTCGACACGCCGGAATCGATGGTCACGACCGGGATGCCCTTCGCTTTGGCGTCCTGCAAGGGCTTGACGAGGGCTTCGGCGTCGCAGGCCGCGATTACGATGCCATCAATTTTGTTCGTGATTTGCGTTTGCACCAGGTTGATTTGCTCCGTGATGCTGCCCTCGCTGCCCGGCCCCTGCCAGATGATGTCCGCGTTGTCCTCTTTACCCGCCTGTTCCGCGCCCGCTTTCACGGCCTGCCAGTAGGACGCCGCCGTTCCCTTCGGCATCACCGCGATTTGCAGGCGTTTGACGCTTCCGCCAGACGCGGAGGAAGCGGGTTGACCGGCTTGCGAGGCAGAGGTCGAGGACGCCGCGCCGTCGGTTTCAGCAGCGGGTTTCGCGCAGCCGGATACCGTCAGGCCGACCAGAGCGGTCAGCAGCGCGCCGCCGACCGAGCGCCAATGTATTCTATGCACGGGTTTTCACTTCTCCTTTAGGGCGCGTTCAGGCCGTCTGACGCTGCGACCGGAAGCGGTCGTAGAGGACGGCGAGGATGACGACAAGCCCAATAATGGCGCGCTGATAATCCGGGCCAAGCCCGCGCAGGGCGCAGCCGTTGCGAATGGTGTAAATCAAGATCGCGCCGATGATCGTCCCGGCGATGCCGCCCTGTCCGCCAAACAATGACGTGCCGCCCACGACGACAGCGGCGATGGCGTCCAGCTCGTACCCGATTCCGGCGTCTTTCGAGGCGACGCTGGCGCGCGAGACGTTGACAATCGCGGCCACGCCCGCCAGCAGGCCCGACAGCGCGAAGACCGAAGTTGTAAGGCGGGGCAGGCGCAGGCCGGACAAGCGCGCCGCTTCCCGATTGCCGCCCATCGCGTACACGGCCCGCCCCCATTTCGTGCGGGCAAGGGCGACATGAACCGCAAAGGCGGCCAGCAGCAGCATGATCACGGCGTAGGGCAGACCGTCGCGCGTGTCGCTGCCGAACAGCTCGCCGAACCCGAAGATTTGAAACCCGCTAGGCAGGCCGCCGATGTTGACCGAGTTGGAAAGGATGCCTGCCGCGCCATGCACGATGCCCATCATGCCCAGCGTGACGATAAAAGAGGGTATCCGGCCAAACGCCGCCAGCAGCCCGGTCAGCAGGCCCGCGCCCAATCCGCACGCGCAAGAAATGGCGACCCCAGTTCCGATGCCCGCCCCGTGATGACTCATCGCTTCCGCCGCCGCCACGCCGGAAAACGCCATGACGGCCCCGACCGAGAGATCAATATTGCCGGAAATGATGACGACGGTCTGCCCGCAGGCCAGAATCGCGACGACGGCGGCCTGCACCGCGATTTGCTTCAGGTTTTCCCGCGTGGCGAAGTTGGGCGAGAGGAAGGAGAGAACGAGGGCGAGGAGGAGCAGAAACGACAGCGGCCCCAGCGTTTTCGAGACTAATGCCAGAAGGGGCGGGCGCGGCGCGGGCGCGGCATTTGAGGGCGAGGTCGGCGCTGAGGCAGCAGTCGGAGTCGCAGGGCGCTTCCAGATCGTCCGCACGGCAGAATTCCCTTTCCGGGTTGGGGGTTGGTGTGGCGTCTAGCATAGCAGTTCGGGGCCGTTCTGTCAAATGCCTGCTGGCGCGGGGTTGAAATCCTGTGCCGAGAGGCGAGGACGGGGATTTATTCCCGTCCTGAAATGCGACGCCCTCCTTCGAGGGCGAAAGGCCAATGCCGAAGGCCGGAGTCCCTCCTCCAACCCACGAAAATAGACGAGAGCGCGCGCGCCTTCAGCCCGCCTAGGCTGACAAGACAAAGTGCGTTTTCAGTCAGAGCGCGTCTTTAGCCCGCGAAAGCCGGTGCGCTCTTGCCTCTTTCGCCCGCGCAGGCGGGCGTCGCATTTCAGGACGGGGATTTATTCCCGTCCCCTTCAGGGGGCTGGATCAGGCGATGAGTTCGGGGATAACGCTGCCGTAGACGTCGGTCAGGCGGAAATCGCGTCCGGCGTAGCGGTACGTCAGTTTCGTGTGGTCGAAACCGAGCAGGCGCAGAATGGTCGCGTGCAGGTCGTGAACATGAACCGGCTTGTCAACGGCCTTGAAGCCGAACTCATCGGTCGCGCCGTACACCTGCCCGCCCTTGACGCCGCCGCCCGCCATCCACATCGTGAAGCCGTAATGATTGTGATCGCGTCCGTTGCGCTTGCCCGCGTTGGAGCCGGGCGTGGGCAGCTCGACGGTCGGGGTGCGCCCGAACTCGCCTCCCCAGACGACGAGCGTGTCGTGCAGCATGCCGCGCTGCTTGAGGTCGCGCAGC
>JBBRNU010000588.1:0-3252 GCA_038230115.1 Chthonomonadales bacterium
AAACCGGCGAGGAGGATGACGCCAATGATCGCGTCCGCGCCGTGAAAATACTTTTTCAAATCGTCCAGATGCGTGGCGAACTGGACGCCGACGTAGGCCAGCAGATAGCACCAGGGAACCGACCCGATGAACGACAGCGCCAGGAACGGCGCGAACGGCATTCTGGCGATGCCAGCGGGCAGGGAAATGAAAGTTCGGACGACCGGCAGCAGTCTGGCCCAGAAAACGGTTTGCGCGCCGCGTTTGTGGAACCACGCCTCGGATTTCTCTATGTCGCGCCGCTTCAGCAGAATGTATTTGCCGTATTTGAAGACGAACTCGCGCCCGCCGGTTGCGCCGACCCAGTAGGCCAGCGTCGAGCCAAGCGCGCAGCCGAACGCGCCCGCCAGGGCGACGAGGTGGATATTGAGCGGCGCGTGGGGCGGCGTGAGCGAGGACGCGAATGTAGCGACGGTCAGCGCGCCCGCGAACGGCATGATGACCTCGCTCGGCAGCGGGATGCAGGCGCTTTCAATCGCCATCAGCAGAATGACGCTCCAATACCCGCCCCGGCTGATAAACGATTGAATAATATTGCCAAGCGTTGTTAGTAAATGCTCCACACTTGAAATCCTTATTGTACCGTATTGGAAAAGAGCGACGCGACATTGGCCCAGAGCAGAATGAATGGTTGGCGCATTTGTCATAGGGGATTCAGACGCGCCGAGTATGGCCGCGATTTTCCTGCACGGCCTGCTCGACCGCCGCCCAATTCAAGTCTTCCGGCAGGGCAGGGTGGTTCCAGCGCGGCGGGCCGGATTGCAAACGCGCCCGCTCATAGACCGTCATGACGCGCTCGACCATCGTTTGCGGCGTGAATTGGCGGGCGTTCCGCAGGGCGTTGGCATGCAAATGCGCGCGGAGGGCGGGGTCGTGCAGGATTTGCACGACGCGCGCGGCGAACGCGGCGGCATCGTCGGGCGGGGTGCGAAAGCCGTCCTCGCCATCCCGCACGGTTTCCGGCGCTCCCCCGGCGTCTACGACCACGCAGGGCGTTCCCGCCGCTCGCGCCTCGCCAATCACCAGTCCCTGCGTTTCCGAAGGCGACGGGAAGCAAAACACGTCGGCGGCGGCGTACAGCGCGTCCATATGACGTCGGGGCGTGGGGCCGAGAAAGCAAACCGCCCCGGCGGGCAGCAGGGTTTTGGTCAGGGCTTGCAGCTCTTCCAGGCATGGCCCGCCCCCGGCAATCGCCAGACACGCAGTCGGACAAAGCGCCCGGACGCGCGCGAAAACTTCCAGCAGCCAGGCAACGTTTTTTTCCGGGGCCAGTCGTCCGGCAAACAGCAACAGGGGGCGGTCGGGCGGCAAATCGAATTGGGCGCGGGCGCGCTCGCGCGCCGACTGGCTCAACGCTTCGCGGGCGGGCAGGGGAATGCCGGTCGGAATGATCTCGATGGGCCGCTCCACGCCCTGCGCCTGCAAACTGCGGCTCGCGGTTTCGGAAGGGCAGATGATCTCGCTGCACCGATTGTAATACCAGGGCAGATAGTGTTCCAAAAAGCTTTGCACGGCCACATCCGGCAGAAACGGGACATAATGGCTGTACTGCGAATACAACGTATGGAATGTGGCGATAAGCGGCACGCCCCGGCTGATGGCGAGGTTGGCCCCGGTCAGGCCCAACACGAACGGCGTATGCGTATGCACGACATCCATTCGCAGGCGGCTGAAATGCGCGCTCAGGGCCAGACGGGGCAGAAACGGATACGCAAGCGGATATTCGCGGTTGAACGACGACACGAAGGACGGAAAGCGCAGGACGTTGGCTTCCGGGCCGCGCTGCCGCTGATGGGCGGGCGCAAACACCCAGACGCGATGCTGCCGCGCCCGCAAACCGGCGACGAGCGTCAGCACCGACGTGGTGACGCCGTTCTGCACGGGATGAAAACTTTCCGAGAACAGGCCGACGCGCAGTGCGTCCGCACTGGACACGGCGCTTTCCGGCGCTTCGGTTTCGGTGGCAAGGCCCATAAGCGTCACTGCGTCAATTCGGTTGGGGAAAGGTCGGCGGCTTCCAAAGGTCTCTGTTGAGATAGACCGGGTTGGGGCTTGACGGGTTCCATAGACTTTGCGCGCAAGTCGCCGCGCTCGCGTTCCAGGGCAATCTGCTGCGTTTCCAGAAAGGTGAGGATGTCAGACAGGCGAAAACGTCGCTGCCGGGTTTCTTTATCGCTTGCCGCCTCGCGGGCCGCGCGCTCCGGCTCCTTGCGGTAATGCGTCAGAATCCCCTTGTTCGTGTAGCGGCGCACCGTCGTCGGGCAGACATTGAGCAGGCGGGCGGTGTCTTCGAGCGAAAGGATCGGGTCGAGCAGTCGCTCGATGAGTTCCTGCCGCTTCTCCTGGAAAGGCCGCTTGTAGGAAGACTGCGCGATTTCCTGTTCCTCCAACTTTCCGAGCGCGAGCAGCGTCTGGACGTGACGGGGAACCGTGGCCCAGAGTTCGGTCGCGTCCAAAACCGAGGCCGCTTTTTCCGGGCGCACGTTGCGCGCGTGCCGGGCGCGGCTGCGAACGCTCGCTTCGCCGCCCGCGTTCGGTTCTTCGGGACGGCTTACGTCGAGGTCGGCGCGTGCGGGCGCGGCGGCGAGGGGGGCGCGCGTCGCCGCCATCGCGGTCACGATGGCGGCAAGCGTGGCCTCGTCACGGGCCGGAATCGGCAGGTCGGCATTGGGATCGTGGGCCGGAAAATCTTCTCCCGCGTCGCTCTCGGAAAAATCGTCGCCGCTGAGTTGCCCCAATGCGCTTCCTGATAGGACAGCGGGCGGTAGCGACGCCGTTCCGACTTCTGTTTCCGCCGCTGGATATATTTTCGCCCCGAATGCTGCGTTCGCTCTCGATTCGGTTTCCGCTGCCGCTTCCGTGTCATCGAACAGTCCGGCGACAGCGGGTTCGCGTTCCGGCAGTCCGGCGACAGCGGGTTCGCGTTCCGGGAGGGCGGCGGGCAAAGCGGACGCAGGTTCTTCAGAAAGCGAAATGCTCTCGGACGAAACGGCGCGGTCAACGCCGGCAAGCGGGGGCGTCGGCGTAGATTGCGGCGCGAGAAAACCGGGCAGGTAATTCTCGAACGAGGGGATTTCGGTTTCCAGGTCGGGCAGCGGGCCGTAAGCGCTGGACGCGGGGCGGGGCGGTTTTTCCGACGGGCGAACCGACGGCCCGCCCAAGCCGACAGGCGAGGCGGGCGTTCCCGTTCCATTCTTCGAGAAGGTTATCGGT
>JBBRNU010000589.1:0-3249 GCA_038230115.1 Chthonomonadales bacterium
GCTGTCCTGCGGCATATCGCGCTGAACTTGCTGCGGGCGGAGAGTAGCCACAAGCGCGGAATCAAAGCCCGACAGAAGCGGGCGGGTTGGGACAATGATTATTTGACCCAACTTCTCATTAATTAAGATGCGCTGGCCCTGAGCGACGCGCCGGGGTAGAAACGTTTCTGAGGAGACAAACGGGGTCTCACTACGTGGGTAAGACGCGCGACCACAGAACCAAGTTCCCAGCGAAAACAATCGTCCAAGCGCCAGAGATGAGACTTTGAAGTCTGAGGCGGCTCCTCCTCTGCACAGAAGCGAGGAAAGGGAACGGGCGAGGCTATTCACCTGCCGCTCCCGCTTCGGCGCACAGTCTACAGATGGACGTCAGCCGCTGTTGTCCGCCCGCTATCGAAGCTTCTACTGGGCGTCCCGATTGATGTGCTGGGTCGCCAGCTTGTTGAGATTGGCGTCGGTCTGCTTCTCTTCTTCCAACGTGGTCGCAAGCAGGGTAGCCGCTTCCGTTTCGCCCAACAATTTGGCATAGGCGAGGACCGAACCGTAGCCCGCCATCTCGTAGTGCTCGACGTGCTGCGCTTGGGAAATCAGACCCGCGTCCATCACGGCGGCTTCGGCCTCTTCCGCCATCAGCTCCTTGGCTTCGTCCTGAATGCCATGCATTCCCTTGCACAACTTGCCTGTCGGCTTCTCCCCCAACTTCTCGAAAATCTGTTCCAGGCGCTGTACTTGCGTGCGGGTTTGTTCCAGATGCTGGATGAAGGCCGCCTTCAAATCCGGCGCAGTGGCTTTCTTCTCCATCTTGGGCAGACCGGCAACGATTTGGGTTTCTGCGCTGTAGATATCTTTGAGTTCCTCGATATAGAGGTCGCGCAAGGAAGCAAGCTTGGACATCATTTTCTCCTCTGACATGCGGGGTGGTTTTGTGCAGAACGGCAGGAGGACGGAGTGGAATAGAAAATAGTTCCTCTCGCTGAGGCATAGGTTAGCGGAACGCGCAACCAGTTTCCTCGCCATCCCAGTTGGCTACCTTCTATTGTCAATGCCCGCTCGCAGCCATGCAAGACACTCCCTATCGAACACGTAGATGATGTGAGGAGCGAGCCTTGCCCTAATCTGCACTCCGTTTCGCAAATGTTGGCTTCTGCCTGAGTCGCTAGCGAAACAATAATCCGCTTTATGGTCGTTCCCCCGCTCATCTTTTTTACGTAAGATAAAGGACGTTATCCTACCTAAAATCCAACCCCTGTGCTATACTGTGGCAACGCTTGCGTCCCCGCTACGAACCGGCACAAGCCGATTGCGAACGCCATTTTCAAACCTTAGTTGGAGAGCCGCCATGACCCTGATGATTGATCTTACCCCGACCGAGCAGGAACGTGTTACTGCTGCCGCGCAGCAGCAAGGGTTGGCCCCTGCCGAATTTGTAAAGCAACTCGTCACCCAAAACCTTCCGCCATTCACCAACGGCGCGGCCAGCACAACGGGTACGACAGACAGTGAAGCTGCTGAGAACCGGGAACGTACGTCTGGGGAGCGTGACCCGGAACGGGTGGCGCGGGTGCGCGCTCTGCGCGGTAAGTATGCCCACACCGCCAGCACCTCAGGAACGGAAGAACTGCATCGTGAACGAGCGCGCGACAAAGAAAAAGAAGAAGCCCTGTTGCGAGAGTACGAGCGGTGAACTACGCACTCGACGCCGGGGCAATGGTTGCTCTACTGGACGGGGAGACGGGCGCAGACATTGTGGAAGATGTGCTGACGGAACCAGGAAGCACTTGCTACGTTCACTTCGTCAATTTTGCCGAAGTTTACTACCTCTACTTTCGACGGGGTGGGCAGGCTCTTGCCGAAAACACCATACAGGATTTACGAAACCTAGGCATCATGCTGCGCGATGACAACGACGAAGCGTTCTGGAAAGAAGCCGCTTCGTTCAAGGGCCGTCATGCTCTGTCCTTACCCGATGCGTTTTGTCTCACCCTGGGGCGTCGTTTAGGCGGTACCGTCGTCACCAGCGATCACGGCGAGTTTGATGCTCTGGTTCCTCGCAACTACTGTCCCCTTCTTTTCATTCGTTGAGTTTCTTATGACAATAGAAAGAGTTTTCTTGGAAGCGGAAATGGAGACAAGCAATTTGACGTTGGTTCTTGCCAAGGACAAATTGGTCGTTCCGCGCATCATTGCCAACGCCGGGGACAAAGGCCGCAAACGCTTCTTCGAGTTCTTCACCGTCAACATTCGCAACCTCAACACACGACGCGCCTATGCCCGCGCTGCGATGCAGTTCCTTTTCTGGTGTGAGCAGCGCGGCGTCACCGAACTGCGCGACATTGAACCGATGCTGGTGGCCGCTTACATCGAGCAGCACCGGGGAGAGCCGCAGAGTGTCAAGCAGCAGCTTGCAGGCATTCGAATGCTCTTTGATTGGCTCGTTGTCGGCCAGGTCATTCCCAGCAATCCCGCCCATTCGGTACGCGGCCCCAAGCACAGTTACAAGAAGGGAAAAACGCCGGTACTTTCCGGGGAGGATGCGCGGCACTTGCTGGACAGTATCAGCACGGAAAGTGTTCTGGGACTGAGAGACCGCGCGCTGATTGCCCTCATGGTATTTTCGTTTGCGCGTGTGGGCGCGGTTGTCGGGGTGAAGGTGGAGGACTACTACCAAAACGGCAAACGCTGGTGGGTGAGGCTCCACGAAAAGGGAGGTAAGTTCCACGAGCTGCCGGTGCATCACACGGCGGAAGCGTATCTCGACGCTTACATGGACGCCGCCGGTATTCGTGACGACAAGAAAACGCCGCTCTTTCGCGCCGCGCATGGAAGAGCCAAGATGCTTTCCGAGCGACCCTTAGCAACCGTAGACGTGTGGCGGATGATCAAGAAACGCGCTGAGGTGGCGAACCTGCCGCTCTCGATCTGTTGTCACACATTCCGTGCAACGGGCATCACGGTCTACCTAGAGAACGGCGGCACAATCGAGAAAGCGCAGCAGATCGCCGCGCACGAAAGTCCCAGGACGACAAAGTTGTACGACCGACGAGGCGACCAGATCAACCTCGATGAAATCGAAAAGATTGTTCTGTAGGAGCCGCTACACAGTATGACGCAAGTGAACTACTGTTCGTGTATATCTTTAGTTTCCGGTAAAAGTATGTAGACGTTTGAGCAGTTCCGACATCAGGGCCGCTTTGCGGTAGAGTCAAGTCGCCAACCCCAAACTCGCCGAAAGCCCTGCCCTGATGTCCA
>JBBRNU010000590.1:0-3249 GCA_038230115.1 Chthonomonadales bacterium
AGCAACCGCCCGGCGCTGATTTTCATTGACGAAATTGACGCCGTAGGCCGACAGCGCGGCGCGGGACTGGGCGGCGGTCACGACGAGCGCGAGCAAACCCTGAACCAACTGCTCGTCGAGATGGACGGCTTCGACCCGAACGCGGGCGTCATCATGATCGCGGCGACGAACCGCCCCGACGTGCTGGACCCGGCCCTGCTGCGCCCCGGTCGCTTCGACCGCCGCGTGGTGGTGGACGCGCCCGATGTCGTGGGCCGCAAGGCGATCTTCCAGGTGCATCTGCGCGGCAAACCGGTCGAGGACGACATCAACGTCGAGACCCTTGCGAAACTGACGCCGGGCTTCACCGGCGCGGACATCATGAATGTCGTTAATGAAGCGGCGATTCTGGCGGCCCGCCGCGACAAAAGCAAAATCAGCATGTCGGAGTTCGATGAGGCGCGCGACCGCGTGCTGATGGGGCCGGAACGCAAAACGCGCATGAATTCCGAGCGCAAGCTGCGGGTCGTCGCGTTCCATGAACTGGGCCACGCGATTGTGGCGGCGAAACTACCGAACGCCGACCCGGTCTACAAAATCACCGTGATTCCGCGCGGTATGAGCGGCGGCGCGACCTGGTATCTGCCGAAAGAGGAAGGGCTTCGCACCAAGCAGGACATGCTCGACGATATCACGTCCTCGCTGGGCGGGCGCGTGGCCGAGGAATTGGTCTTCGGCGACGTGACGACCGGGGCGGTGAGCGACCTGGATCATGCCACCGATCTGGCGCGGGCGATGGTCTGCGAGTATGGCATGAGCGAGCGGCTGGGCATGGTGCGGCTGGGACGGCGGCATGGCAGTCCGTTCCTGGGCCGCGACCTGATGGAAGACCGCGACTACAGCGAGGACGTCGCGCGGGCCATTGACGAGGAGGTTCGCGCCTTCATTGATCAGGGCCACGAGCGCGCCCGCCATATCCTGACCGAGAACCGGGCCAAGATGGACGAGATCGCGGAAATCCTGATGGAGAAGGAAACCCTGACGCGCGAGGAATTCCTGGCGCTGCTAGCCGACGAGATTACCGCCGACGACATCCGCAAGAGTATGCAGACGCCGCCGAGCCTGCCGCCGTCTTCGGGCCAGACGACCCCGGTGGAAACCGAAGCGCCCCGCATTCAGGCCCGCCTGCGCCCCGAACCGGCGTAACGCCAACGGCCTGCAATCGCAAATCTAAGCGCGAAACAAGAAGCCTGCCAACAATTTCGTTGGCAGGCTTCTCTTCATACATGTTGGGTTGTCTGAAGCGGGGCGGAGAACGGGAATAAATGCCCGTTCTGAAATGCTAAGCCCTCCTTCGAAGGCTGAATGCCAATGCCGAGGGTCTGAGCGCATCTTCAGCCTGCGCGGGTAAACGAGGCGATCACGCCTTCAGCCCATCCAGGCAGACGAGTGCAGAGCGCGCATTTAGCCCGCGCAAGCAAATCAGTCAGAGCGCGCATTTTAGCCCGCGCAGGCGGGCTAGCGTTTCAGAACGGGGTTTCAATCCCGTTCTCCGCGTTTCAGAACGGGGTTTCAATCCCGTTCTCCGCGTTTCAGCGCGGGGATTTATTCCCGCGCCGCATTTCATAACGAGCATTCATTCCCCTTCGCCTGCCGATTCAAATTGGCTCGTGTCCATACGCTATGGCACGCGGCGATGGCGGTCAATGCTGGGCGGGTCGAGTAGGGCGCGCTGGCGTTCTGTAAGTTCTGGTTCCAGCGCCTGCACTTCCGCGTCGCCCTCGGCGGCAAAGTAATAGCGGCTGGCCCACGTCATGTGACCGGGGCTGTACTTGAAGAAAATCGTGCGGCGGTCGTGGTCGCCCGTCCAGGGCAGCGTGCCGTGCGCGAGCGCTTCCGTGAAGACAACGCAGTCGCCCGCCTGGACGGGAACCTGCTGCACAATCGGCGACTCGCGCTGCATCCGCATGATGTCGGATGGGCAGGCGTAGTTGCTTTTGTGGCTGCCGAGAATGCAGGCGAAACCGCCCTGACCCGGCGGAACATCGGTCAGCGCGTAAGCCGCCACCAGCAGGCCATTGAACATTTTGCCGTTGCGAAACAGGAAATACTGGCTGGGGTCGAAGGGCGTCCCGCCGCCGTGCAGCCAGAGCGGTTTCGCGCCCGGCTGAAGAAATACCGCGTAATCGTGGTCGAGCCGCAGGTGGTCGCCAAGCAGTTCTTTAAGGTAGGGCAGGACGCGGGCGTTGGCGAAGAGGTCGAGAAATGGCTTCCCCCACGTCAGGACGTTCGCAATCTCGGTCTTATGAGGCTGTGCGCGCCACGTCGGGTTCTGCGCGGCCTGCGCGTCAATCCAGGCGTTCATAACCGCCAGCGTGTCGGCGTCAATGGCGTTTTTGACGACAAGGTAGCCTTGCAGGTCAAAAAGGTAGCGTTCTTCTTCCGTCATCGTTCTCCTCGCTATTTTCCTCGCGGCGGCGCAGCGCGTCGCGCCAATGCGCGCCGGAAAATCCCTGCTAGATTCGCGACCGGTCGGCCCGCTTCCTGCCCAAACTGCTTCTGGATGACGGCATAGCCCGGCGCAAAGCGTTTTCAAGCCCCAAAGCGCGTCGGGGTTGGCTTGACTTCGCGTTCGTCGAGGCGGTATGATAGAGCCAATAATAAGGCGGGCGATTGACGACGCCCGCTTTTCTCCCGCTTCCATTTCAACGCCGAAACACTCAGGGAAAGTCACACGATTTATGAGCGACTCGAACTTATTCTACGGGCCAAACGCCGCGTTCGCGCTTGACCTCTACGAGCGGTATTTGCAAGACCCGGCTTCGGTGGACGCCGCCACGCGCGCCTACTTCGCCAGCGGTCACGCCGTTACGCTGGCGGACGCGCCGCCGCCCGTCGCTGCGCGCCCCTTCACGCCGCCTGCCGCCGCCACTGCGCCCGGCGCCGCCTTCGACCCCCTGAAAGTAGCGGCTGCCGCCCGTCTCGCCCGTTTCATTCGGCAGCGCGGGCATCTCGCCGCCAGCGTGGACCCGCTGGGCATGAAACGGCCCAACGCCGCCGACCTGGAACTGAACGCGCATGGCTTGACGACCGACGATCTGGCGCGGCTGCCTGCAAGCGTGGTCGGCGGGCCATTGGCGGCGGACTCGCAGAACGCCCTCGACGTGATCGGCAAGCTGCGCCGCGTTTATTCCGGCTCCATCGGGTACGACGACGAGCATATTCAGAACGCCGAAGAGCGTTACTGGCTGCGCGACGCGGCGGAGGGGC
>JBBRNU010000591.1:0-3245 GCA_038230115.1 Chthonomonadales bacterium
CAAGCCCCGCCCCTACAAAATTCAGGGCAGGGCAAGCCCCGCCCCTACAAAATTCAGGGCAGGGCAAGCCCCGCCCCTACAAAATTCAGGGCAGGGCAAGCCCCGCCCCTACAAAATTCAGGGCGGGGCGAAACGGGAAGCGAAGAAGAAAGAATGACCGCGTGAAACTGCTGGATCGCTACCTGCTGCGCGAAATGGTCGTGCCGTTCCTCATCGGGCAGGGCGCTATCGTCATGATGCTGACCGGCACGGTGCTGTACAACAACGCCCAGGTTCTGATTCTCAACCAGATACCGCTCGCGTATGTCGTGCGGATGACACTGTACTTTCTGCCGTTCCTGGTGCATATGACGATGCCGGTTGCGATGGCGGTCGCGGCCTCGCTCGCAGTCAGCCGTCTGGGGCGCGACTCGGAAATCACGATCATGCGGGCGTCGGGGTGCAGTCTGGTTCGCATCTTCCTGCCCATTTTCGCGCTCGGCCTGCTGGTCAGCGTCGGCGACTTCGCGTTCGGCGAGTATGTCGTGCCGCCCGCGATTTCGCGCTTCGAGGCGGTCATCCAGGAGATGATCACGCAGATTCCGAAATTGTCCCCGCAGGCCGGGCAGTACATCGTTTCCACCGACCAGTCGTATGCCTTCTTCGTCAAGTCTATGATCCCGCGCAAGGGCTACATCGAGATGCACGGCATCCAGATTACCGCCAGCGCGAAGCAGGTCATTCAGGGCGAATCCAGACCGCTCATTATTTTTGCCGATAACGGACGCTGGGAGAACGGGACGTGGACGCTCTACCGCCCCGCGATTTACGTTTACAGTTCCGACCCCAAAAACGAAAGCCTGCTTGCAACCAGACCCGCGACGTGGACGCTGTACACGGTGGTAGACCCGCAGGCGTTTCAGGCCGGCTTTCAAATGCAGATACCGATGTATTCGATGGCTCGCTCGGCCTCGCGCACCTTCACGCAAATGGGCATGGACTTGCAGCGCAGCCGGCAGATGGGCATTCGCGACCTGTTTACGCTTCTCGATTACCATTTCAAGCTGTCGGTTCCGTTTTCGTGTCTGGTTATGGCTTTGTGCTGCCCGCCGATCGCGCTCCGGTTCGCGCGCGGCGGGGGCTTCATGGGGACGCTGCTTTCGATCTGCCTGGTCTTCGTGTACTGGAACACGCTGCTCTTAGCGCGCATTCTGGGGTCGCCGGGGCCGAACGGCGGGCTGCCGCTGCTGGCGCCGCCGGTCGCGGCCTGGTCGCAAAACGTCCTGTTTATTTTGCTTGGTCTGTACGTGCTTCGCAAAAGCGAGTAGGCCTGCGGCAAGTTTTTGTGCAGAATTCGCCCGTCGGTATGGAACAATCTCCCTGTAAGCGTAAGAAAGCGTTTTTCATCTCAACTTTCTTTCACGCCTGGCGTCGGTCCAATGGCAATTTGACGACCGCGCCGCGAGGGTAATACCAACCATGACAACGCAGAATCCGTCCGAGACGACCGAGAAAGTGCATCTCACCCGGCGCGAGGTGGAAATCCTGGCGCTGATAATCGAAGGGCATCCGAGCAAGAAAGTCGCGGAAATCCTGTTCGTCAGCAAGCGCACGGTGGATTTCCATCTGGATAACATCTACCAAAAGCTGGAAGTTCGCAACCGGATGCAGGCGCTGCAATGCGCCCGCAAGTTGGGCCTGCTGCCCGTCGCCGCCTGACCCTTTCTTTCGAGTCGGGCGTTATCGAGCCGGCAAAACGCCGGGACATCGGCCTGAAAAGGCGGAAAAGTCCCGGCGTTTTGTATCGTCACCGTCCCCGGTTGGAATTTCAACCTGATTGTTGCCGCTGCATCGGGAATTTGATCTTGCGGCGCGGTCTTGACAATCGCCCGGCGATTTGGTAACATAACGGTATCGCGCCGCTATGGGGATATCGTCTAGCGGTCAGGACGGCGGGTTCTCAGCCCGTTAACCGGGGTTCGATTCCCCGTATCCCTACTTACTCTGTTGAATTACGATTTGTTTTTCGCCCAAAAGAACCACGCCTCGCGCGTGGTTTTTTGTTATCTCTCTCCAGACGTAGCAAAGCCCGCCTGTCAAAATTTTCAGGCGGGCTTTCTTGCGTCTGTTATGCCAACCGCCCGGCGCGTTTCAGGCCGCCTGCAACAAATCATACTCAGCGGGCGTGTAGGTGAACACCATTCCGACCTGCTCCGCTTCGGCTTCGAGCGCGTCGCGAAGCGTATTGTGAACAAGATGCTGGCGTTCCAAAAAGTTCAGGGGGGCGAATCCTTCCCAGATGAGGAAGCCATGAATTCGCTCGCCGTCTTCGCCCGGTTCGAGTTTGATTTCCGCTTCGGTAAAACGACTGCGTAACGCGTCTGTTATTTCTTCCATCTGGAAACTCCTAATGCGACAATCGCGGCGGCGATTTCGAGCAGCCGATTGGCGCTATATTTGATGCGGTCACCGCGTATTTGGTCTAACCCTGTCGAATACAGGTGGGTAGACAGCATCTTTGGCGTCATGTAACGCTGATTGGCCCGCCAGCGTAAATTGGCTTCCGTGTACATGGCGTAGAAAGCGGCCTGTCCATCCCTACCTTTCGGTAGCAGTCGGCCTTTGCCAGCCCAATAATCCAGACTGTGACTACTGTCAAAGGTTTCGTCTTCTCGTCCGCCATATGCCCGCAGGATAGCTTCAATAGCGACGCCCGCAAAGTAATGCGCGGCGAAATATTGCTGCGCGTCTATCAGCGCAATTGCCATATCCAAATGTTCCTGCGCGGCATGGTAGTAACTGCGCCTCGTAAACTTTACTTCGGGCATAACGAACCGTTTCCATTTCCAGCGCAGGGCGATCAGCAGTTCTGACCTCTATTATACTGCATATTGAATTTGCACGCCTGGCTTGGATGGCGACGGCGCGAAGGTTTCCAATGCGCCCGATCCCTCTTGATTGGTTTGCCGCTATTTTCTAGTTCGCTCGAACGCGCGGGCGGAACCTCCGTGTGCTATAATTCAAGAACGCAATCGCACGCGCGATCCCTCTCAAGAAGGAGCCAACGTCATGTCTTCGGAACCGCACGATACGAATGAGACCGCCCTCGAAATGGAAACGCCCGCTATGGGTCGCCGCCGCTTTCTCGCGCTGGGCGCTGCCGCCGGAGCCGGAATTCTGGCCGCGTCTCAAGTTGCGAGCGCGCAGGACGCCGCGCCCGGCGCCGGCCCGGCCAAAGGCAGCGCGCCCCTGACAATTCAGGCCAA
>JBBRNU010000592.1:0-3242 GCA_038230115.1 Chthonomonadales bacterium
TGCAGAAGACCATCGTCGTGGCGGTCGAGAGCCGCGTGCGCCATCCGCTGTACGGCAAAATCATGCGGCGAACGACCAAGTTCAAGGCGCATGACGAGGAGAATACCTGCGGCGAGGGCGATACGGTCGAGATTATGGAAACGCGCAAGCTGTCGAAAGAGAAAAACTGGCGGCTGGTGCGGATCGTCGAAAAAGCGAAATAAGCGCGTCCCTGTCCCGTTTTGGGACAGGCCAGGCGTCGCCTCCTTGCCGATTTTTGCGTTCGTTATGCGATGCGAAAAGACGCGGGGCCGACGCCTGGATGCAGTGAAGGAAATTTGGGAACCCCATGATCCAATCGTATACCCGTTTGAAGTGCGCCGATAATTCCGGCGCGCGTGAAATCATGTGCATTCGCGTCATGAAAGGCTCGAACGCGCGCTACGCTTACGTCGGCGACGTGATCGTGGGCGTCGTGAAGTCGGCGACGCCGAACCAGAAGGTCAAGAAGAGCGATGTGGTAAAATGTGTTGTCGTTCGCACAAAACAGCCGATCCGACGCCCGGACGGTTCCGTTCTGCGCTTCGATGATAACGCCGCTGTCGTGATCGAGAAGAACCTGGAGCCGACCGGCTCCCGCATTTTTGGCCCGGTCGCCCGCGAATTGCGCGAGCGCGAGTTCATGAAAATCGTGTCGCTGGCCCCGGAGGTGCTGTAAAATGGCAATCCCGAAGCGAAGCAAGCCGGATGAGCCGGTCAAGCTGAAAGTGAAAAAAGGCGATACCGTCGAGGTTATCTCCGGCAAAGATAAGGGCAAGCGCGGCGCGATCCTGGCCGCCTACCCGAAAGAAAACAAGGTTACGGTGCAGGGCGCGAACATCATCACACGCCACACCAAAGACCGGCCCAGCAATCAGGCGAACGCTGCCGGACAGAACAAAGTCCAGAAGGGCGGTCGCATCGAAAAAGAGGCTCCGCTGTTCGCGGCCAAAGTGATGGTGGTCTGCCCCTCGTGCCAGCGCCCGACGCGGGTCGGCTACGCCTACAAAGAGGGGACCGAGAAACTGTCGCGCCGCAAATACCGCGTGTGCAAACACCCGGACTGCGCGAAAGCGATTGACGCCTAATCCTTGAGCCTCAATTGCATCACTGTAATATTTGCGGTATTCTAACGGCATGAAAACATAGATTGAAATACCGTAAACGACAGGGCGGCTAGAGACAGCAAGTTTCAAAGGAGCGAAGCGAGCGCTTCGGAAGGCGGGCGTTCAGCAATAGGGATTCTTCTGGTTGTCCCCAAATCATTTCGGGTGAAAGGATTGAATCATGCTACGCACTCGCAAGGTTGGCATTCTCCTAGTTGCGCCGTGTCTAGCGCTGTGATTGGCTGCCACGTCGCGCCTTCTGTCAAAGCCGCCTCTAGTCAAGGGGCAAAGTCTAACCTGCGCTCCGTGCCAGTTGGACTCCTGCCCGCTCGCGCCCGGCGAATCCCGCGTACACGTCAGCGACTATAGGACGACCTATTGTGTGGATTACGACAGTGATGGTAAAGGCCATTGCACGATCCTTCTGTATTCCAAGAACATTGTCGTTGGACGGGGGAAAGACGGCTATTTGTACTATCTTCGCGACTGCATTATCTGCAATTGCATAGGAACCCCGGTTAACTCCCGGCCCTGCGATAATCCGACCACTATAGGATGGGGCAAATTTTCTGTCGGTTCTATCAACCATGTTGCGGGCGAAACGTGCAAAGGAGACGCGCCGCTATGAATTCCCGAACGCCTTATCATCTCGCCATCCTTGCCGCTATCGGCGTAGCGGGCGCACTTGGGTGGAACCTGCTCTCGCATTTTCAGAATTCTTCTGGTCCCGTCCTACCGAGCGAAATTCCCGTTCTGCGTCCTGCCGCCGACATTCCCGATGCGCGCAAGGCGGGCGACGAAGCCGATACAATGCGCCGTCTGCATGCCTTGCATGACCGCCTGCGCGCTGAAGGCT
Organism: Chthonomonadales bacterium; assembly: GCA_038230115.1. Classification (GTDB taxonomy): domain Bacteria; phylum Armatimonadota; class Chthonomonadetes; order Chthonomonadales; family Chthonomonadaceae; genus JBBRNU01. Next base: position 1,981 of record JBBRNU010000592.1, read on the forward strand.
GGAACGCGCTTCGCGTTCCGCGCGAAATGACAATCCTGCCCGACGCTCGCTTCGCCGAAAGCAAAGCCGAGCGTGAAAACGGCGGGGTCGCCTTTCCGAGTATACCGGGCGTTGAAACCGACCCATCTTTCGCCCCCGTCGCGTTTTACACAAAAATCTACGCTCGCTATAACCGTTCCTATTACAAGGGCGACCGTTCGGTTTCACGCCCAACGGGATACGTGATTGTGGACTGGAAAGACGGGAGAATAGATAAAGTGCCGCTTGAGAAGGTACGTGTGCATCAAAGCAGCGGCGGCCTAATTGAAATATTCCCCGGCATGGCGGGTTACGACACGGCCAAGACCGATCCACTGCTCGCCGACGCCCAACCCAGCCTCTGACAAAGCAGAAAATCTCTGGCGATCCTGAGAGACAGAAAGGCAGTAGGCGCACGTCACGGAAAATAGCGAATGGTCGCAATTTCTCCGTTGGTGTCGTTTGCGCGCCGTCTTACGAAAAACTCGACAACGCAGCGTTTGCGCGGATAATGCAAGGTTTGCGCGACGCTCCCGCCGGTCGGAAATCGGCGGCTTGAAAGGGAATGGAAACGAAAATGGCTCGTTTGCGAGAGCGCTACCGGAGCGAAATTATCCCGGCTCTGGTGAAGCAGTTCAACTACAAAAACGTGATGCAGGCTCCCAAGCTGGAGAAAATCGTCATCAACATGGGCGTCGGGCGCGCGGGACAGACCGGCGGCGACTCCAAAGAATTGGACGGGGCGGTGCGCGACATGGCGACGATTGCCGGGCAGAAACCGGTCATCACGAAAGCGCGCAAGTCCGTCGCCAACTTCAAGCTGCGCGAAGGGGCGCGCGTCGGCTGCAAAGTCACGCTGCGCGGCGAGCGCATGTACGAGTTTTTCGACCGGCTGGTCTCGGCGACCCTGCCGCGTATCCGCGACTTCCAGGGCATTTCGCCCAACTCGTTCGACGGACGCGGCAATTTCGCGATGGGCATGAAAGAGCAGTTGGTTTTCCCGGAAATTGACTACGATAAGATTGACAAGGTGCGCGGCATGGATATTATTATCTGCACGACCGCGCCGACGGACGAGGAAGCGCGCGGCCTGCTGAAAGCGCTGGGAATGCCGTTCCGCGAGAAGTAGACTTGCCGAACGTTCTGTAGGGGAAGCGCGAGAAGAAGGCGCGCCAAGCCGCAGGGCGCGGCAAACGTGCCAAGCCGCAGGGCGCGGCAAACGTGCCAAGCCGCAGGGCGCGGCA
>JBBRNU010000593.1:0-3239 GCA_038230115.1 Chthonomonadales bacterium
CCTTCGGACATCCCCTCACCCCTACTCCTCTCCTTCGTAAGGAGAGGGGCCAATGCCAATCGCGTGGAAGTCTTTACTGACTTCCGTGTCCGAAGGACACACCGCCGCAGGCTGCCGAGCGACGTAGTGAATTTCGTCGCCCTCGCTGTCGAAAACAACGAGATAACTACGCCGCAGCGCTTGGCCGGGTTATACCGTCAAGCGCGATAAAGGCCGCGTCAGACAACTATTTTTGTCCGTTGTGACATAAATCACACCTTATTACGGTAAAAACGCTTTACAATACGGGCGGCGCTTGCTATAATCAACAAGACGGAGCAAGAAGAACAGATCGAACCGATTTTTCGTACTCCCAGCCGCTTTTTACCGGTTCGTTCCTTCGACGGCAAGAGCAATGTCGCCCTTGTTCCGGTCGCTCCTGTTTATTTTGCGCCTGTCGCTGTATAGCAGACGCGCCCTCCCAGGAGCCGATGTCAATGGCGTCCATTCGGCTCGCAGCAGCCGATGACGGCTCTGTCCATTCGGCTCACAGCATCGCAATCGCCTGTGCAGAAATTATCGCGCCTCGTCAGGCCGGTTACGCCTGCCGCGATTACCCGGAAAGGTTCATTTCTTATGTGGAAGAGACAACTCCCCCAACTGGCGCTGGCGGCTCTGATGGCCCTGGCTCCGATCGTCTCGCACGCCGCGCAGCCGCCCCAATCTCCGATGCCAATCGGCGCGGAGGGCAGCGCGCACGGGATGGAAGCCGTTAAGCCCAAATTCCGCTCGCCCAAAGAACTCATGCCCTACATCGCGCCGACGGTCGCGCCGGAAACCGACGAGGTCAACGACTTTCAGCAGTTCGTAAGCGGGGCGTCCTCGTTCGCGCCGGAAATTCAGGTTGACCCGCACGGCAAGCCCGACGGCAAAGGTCATCCTGGCCCGCTCGCGCCCACCTTCACCGGCATCAGTTTTCAGGGCATCGGCTACACCGGCGCGATCCCGCCCGACCCCGCCATCGCCGTCGGCAGGAACAACATCGTCGAGGTGACCAACTTCGACTGGGCCATCTACGACCTGAAGGGCAACCAGCAGTACCGGGTCAACTTCAACACCTGGTTCGGCAACAGCGACTTCTACTTCGACCCCAAAGTCATCTACGACCCCTTCAGCGACCGCTTCGTGATCGTGGAACTGCATCGCCACGACAGCACGCACAGTTCGTGGTGGACGGTCATGGTGTCGGTGGACGGCAACCCGAACGACGGCTTCTGGTACTACGACTTCGACGCGCGCGTGGACGGCGGCACGGACGTGGATCAGTGGGTGGATTATCCGTACATCGGGTATGACAGCCAGGCCATCTACCTGACCGGAACCATGTTTCCCTGGGTCAGCGGCACGACCAAAGCCAAAATCCGAATTCTGAGCAAGAGCCAGCTTTACGCCGCCGCCAGCGCCGGGTGGTGGGATTTCTGGGGCTTGTCCAGCAATGGCTCTTCCGACTTCTTCCTTGCGCCCGCCGAGCAAAACACCGAACCGGGTCAGCATTTCATCGTGAACTCGAAGAACGGCGGCGGAAGTACGATCACGCTGCGGCGCATCACGAACCCGGTCGGCTGGGCGTCGGGCGGCAGCGGCCCAGGCATGACGACGGAAGTCATCAACGTCGGCGGCTACAGCGTCGGCCCGACAGCCCGTCAGCCAAGCGGCTTGACGCCCATCGAAACCATTGACGCGCGCATTTTCACCGCCGCGTATGCCAACGGACATCTCGTCTTCGCGCAAACCTGCGGTTATGACTGGGGCGACGGAACCGGCGCTCGCGACGCGCTCAAAGTCTACGAGTTCAACATCTACAATAATCCGGCGACCGTAACCCACGACCGCATCTTTGGCGCAGGCGGATTAGACTACTTCGAACCCGCCGTCATGACGACGACCGGGGGCGACACGACCTACGTCTTCACCCGTTCCGGGGCCAGCGAATATCCCAGCGCCCGCATGACCGCCTGGCGCACGACCGACGCTGACATCGAAGGCAGCGCCTATGTGAAGCAAGGCGAAGGCACATATGTCAACACGTACCAGGGCCGCAACCGCTGGGGCGATTATCTGGCGGCGAAACTCGACCCGTTCGACAACCAGACGATCTGGGTGGTCGGCGAGTACGCGACGAGTTCGGGCTACACCTGGTCTACGTGGATTGCCGAGACCAACTTCAAACCCACCACTTCGATCAGCGTTCCGACCGTCTATGGCGCGATCGGGCAGACCGTTTCGCTGTCGGCGACTCTCGCGCCTGCGCTGAACGGGCAGACGCTGCAATTCGCGGTCAGCGGCGCGAGCGCGGGCAGTACGACGACGAATAGTTCCGGCGTGGCGGCGGTCAATTACTACATTGATCCCTCGCTCGGCACGGGCAGCAAGACGATCGGCGTCACGTATGACCGCACTTACAGCTACAACCGCTCCTATGGCAGCGGCACGCTGTCGGTCTCGCAAGCGTCAACGGCGCTCTACGTCTACAGCGAGTACGCCCACATTCACGACAACCTCTACCTGTACGCCTACCTGTATCGGCTGACCGACTACAATGGCGTGGCGGGAGCCTATGTCGAACTGTACGTAGATGGGAATTATGTCGGGTACGGCTTCACGGATAGCAGCGGCTTCGTGTACCCGCTCTTCTACGTCCCGACCGCCTATAACGGCAAAACGAAATCCATTCAAGCCATCTTCTACGGCGACAACCTGCATTACTCGTCGTCTGGCGCGAATTCGCTCTTCGTTTACGACACGCCCGGCAAAATCGGGCCGGGCGGCAAGAAGTAGTTCCCGCTTTCCAATTCTCCGGCTTCCTTTTTCGGCTGCCGGAGAACTGCCTCGCAAGCAACGGGCCATGCAGAAAATTTCTGCATGGCCCGTTTGTCATATAATACCGGGTGTTCCTCCCAGGGTTGAAACCTCGGTCGCATCCCCAGGCTGCAATCCATCCTGCCAGAGTTAAAACCCTGGGAGGAACCCAACTGGGGAATGAACCGACCGGGTTTTAACTCTGGGAGGAACATCGGCATGTCATCCAGCCCGAAATCACTACCTTCCCCTTTTGCGTCTTTTGCGCTTTTTTGCGGCTAAACCAAATGCCGCTCAAGTCCCTATCCTACCCCTGTGGCTAGTTTTCGCTGCGCTTGGGAAGGCTTCGGACGTCGGTCAGGGGAATGATGTCGGGACGGGATTTTGCGACGGGCCGGGCC
>JBBRNU010000594.1:0-3213 GCA_038230115.1 Chthonomonadales bacterium
TGCGCCCTGTGCGGGAAGTGCGCCCTGTGCGGGAAGTGCGCCCTGTGCGGGAAGTGCGCCCTGTGCGGGAAGTGCGCCCTGTGCGGGAAGTGCGCCCTGTGCGGGAAGTGCGCCCTGTGCGGGAAGAGGGCGCGGCAAGCGAAGACCCTACCATGGCGTTCAATGACGGCAAGTGGCGCATTGGAACGGTATCGGCATCCAGCGAACCGAGAGGATTTTTGCGATGAATACGAACATAACCACGGAACAGGTCGAGCAGTACCAGCGGGACGGCTTTGTTTGTCTGGACGGATTTCTGAGCGACAAGGAACTGGAAAAGTGGCGCGCGGTTACGGATCAGGCCGTCGTGGAACGTCTCGAAGCGACGCGCCGCGTGAACAAGTCCGTCAACTTCGACATCAGCGCGCTAACCAATCAGGGCGACGCCGACGCCTATTACGCGCAGGTTTTCACGCAGTGCGTGCGGCTGGCCGATACCAGCGCCGACATGGCCGAATTGATGCTGGACGCGCGATTAGGCAAAGTCGCCGCCACGCTCGCCCAAGTGGACGGCATTCGCGTCTGGCACGATCAGGCGCTCATCAAGCCGCCCTACGGCAACCCGACCGCCTGGCATCTCGACGTTCCGTACTGGTCGTTCCAATCGCGTGACGCGCTCTCCATCTGGGTCGCGCTCGACGATGCTACGCTCGCCAACGGCTGCCTGTGGTATCTGCCCGGCACGCATAAGACGGCCCGTTTCGAGAACGTCAACATCGGCCACAACCAGCGCGATTTGTTCAAGCTCTATCCTGAATGGGAGACGCGGGAAGCGGTCTCGGTTCCCTGTCGGGCGGGCGGGGCGGTCTTCCACAACGGCCTGACGGCGCACGGCGCGGGCGCGAACATGACGCCGCGCCCGCGCCGGGCCATGACCTGCGCGTATATGCCCGACGGCGCGACCTTTAATGGGCAGCAAAACGTACTGCCGCCCGCTTACTTCGCCACGCTCAAAATCGGCGACCCGCTCGACAACGAACCGCAAAATCCCCTGCTCTGGTCATGGCAGGGGAATTAGCAGGGCCGGCGCAGCCGCGCCTTCACACCGTTGAGACATGAAAGAGGATATGACTGAGAGGCTGCTGATCCGCCCGCTTGCCGCGACCGATTCCTTTGCGGAACTGACCGGCCTGCTCAACCGGGCTTATCAAGCGCAGGACGAACGCGGCATCTACTTTACCGCCGCCACGCAGGACGAGGCTGCGACCCGCCGCCGCGCGCTGGAAGGACGCTGTTTCGTCGCCCTGGACGGCGTGCGGATTGTCGGCACGGTCACGGCTTACGACCCGTCCACGCCTTCCGAATGCGTCTGGTATCAGCGCGCCGAGGTGTGGCGCTTCGGGCAGTTCGGAGTGGAACCGGACTATCAAAACGCTGGCGTCGGCAGTCGGTTGATGATCGCGCTGGAAGCGGCGGCGCGACAGGCGGGCGCGCGGGAACTGGCCCTCGATACGGCGGAACACGCGACTGAACTGATCGCTTTTTACCAACGGCGCGGCTTTCGACCGGTGGGCGACGTGCATTGGGACGACGTGGACTACCGCAGCGTGGTTCTGAGCAAAACGCTGTAGCGCGCTGAACTTGCGAAGGGTTCGCGCGCTTAGACGCTAAATCGGCTTGTCACCCCAGGACGGCAGAGGCCACGAACGCAGCCATGATTTTGCTCTCGAAACCTGCCGGGATCCCGGCAGGTACACGCCGGGCCAGGCGTGCGGCAATCTGGCTGAAGGTTGTTTCGATGCGCTTGCGCGTTTTGCTCACCGTTCGGTCGTCCTGGAAACGCTGGGAAGCCGTTTGAAATCTTTGGGAGCGCGCTTACAGGGCGTGGTAGAACATACTTCTCCTAACGAAACAGCGTTCTCATTCCTCTGAACAAATTTATACTGGAAGTCTTTCTGCGTACCGCCAACCTGCCATGCGTCAATCCATTTCTCCTGCCGCGTTCGCGGCCTGTTTTGCCGCGCTTGCCCTCGCGCTGCTATTGGCGGCGGGATGTTCGCGCCTGCCTCCCGCGCCCGCAATTGTCTCGACTGCCCGTTTCGTCAGCGACGCGGCCTGCGCCGGATGTCATGCAGCGGAGTTTCGGGCGCATCAGGCCAGCAACCACATGAAGACCCTGCGTCTGATGGACGCGGCCAGCCTCAAAGGGCTTGCGCCGGACGACGGTTTGATTCCGCCCACGCATGTCGCGCTTGCCCGGCAGGGCGACGGCTTCGCGTATCGGCGCGACGACCGCGACGAAAAAGCGGAATCGCTGTCGCTCGCCTTCGGCTCCGGCAAAAACGGTATGACTTACGTGCGGGTGGTCGGCCCGCAAAGCCTGTTCGAGCTGCGAATGAGCTACTTTCCCCGCTTGAAAAAATGGTTTGTCACGCCCGGACAGGCCATCGGGCAGGACGACCAGGCCGGGCATCTGCATGAGGGCGCGTTCGCCGGAAAATGCGTTTCGTGTCACGCCGTCACGCGAACCGCGCCGTCTCTCCTGCCGGAACGACGCTTTTTCGGCGTCGGCTGCGAGGTTTGTCACGGGCCAGGCAGCGACCACGTCGCGGCCATGCAAAAGGGCGACCTGAAACATTCCGGCATAGAAAAAATGGCGACGTGGAGCGCGACGCGCCTCAACTTGCTTTGCGCTAAATGTCATCGCGGCCCGAACGACGTGGATGCCAGCGGCGCGGAAGCCCGGATGACGAACCGCTTCCAACCTTTCGGCTTGATGAACAGCGTGTGTTTCCAGAAGAGCGGCGACTCGCTTTCCTGCATTGCGTGCCACGCTCCCCACGACAACGCCACGAAAAACCAGAAAATCTACGAAGCCGCCTGCTTGAAATGCCATTCCATGCAGCCCGAAGCGGTCGCCTTCGCCGCGTCGAAACATTTTGACGTGCGCGTCTGCCCGGTCAACGCGCGCGACAAGTGCGTCGGCTGCCACATGAAAACGCGCCGGGTCTTCACGAACCAAGACATCCCCACCAGCATGGCCGACCACCTCATCACGTCCCGGAACCGCGATTACTGACTCATGTACTTGGTCTTCGCATACAGCGAGCGGGCGCAGATTTTTTTGCAAGGGGAACTGTGGCGGGCTTTCCGCTTTTGCGGCGCGGGGGACAGTAGAAACTTAGCGGCGAAAGGCTGCCCGTCACGGTATAACGACGCCGGTCACGACAAAAA
>JBBRNU010000595.1:0-3211 GCA_038230115.1 Chthonomonadales bacterium
AATACTTCGACGGCTCGGTCACCGACTCGCCGACGTAGGCATAGGCCGCGAAATGCACGACCGCGTCAATCGCCTGCTCGGTGAAAACCCGGTCGAGAAAAGAGCGGTCGGCCATGTCGCCGTCGTAAAACGGCACGTCATCCGGCACGGACTCGCGATGCCCGTGCGCCAGACTGTCCAGCACGACCACCGCGTCGCCCCGCGCTTTGGCATAGCGCACGTAATGGCTGCCGATGTACCCGGCCCCGCCCGTCACCAGAATCATCTTGAACTCCGTCTCCTGCGTTTGTCGGCCCGGCATCGGGCAGTCGTCGGCCTGTCGTGGGAAGGGGCCGGGCGTTGGCGTCAGTCCGTGAAGCGATACTTCAAAATCGTCCAGATGGCCTGCACGCCATCGCGCCAGCCGATTTTCTTGCCTTCGTCATAATCGCGCCCGCTGTACGAAATCGGGACTTCGTAAATGCGGCAGTGTTTCTTGGCGACTTTGGCTGTGATTTCCGGCTCGAAATCGAAGCGATTGCTTTTCAAGTTAATGCTCTTCAGCACGTCGGCCTTGAAGACTTTGTAGCATACTTCCATATCGGTCAAATTCAGGTTCGTCAGCATATTCGACATCAGCGTAAGCAGGCCGTTGCCCATGCGATGCCAGAAAAAGTGAACCCGACTCGCCCCGCCGCCCAAAAACCGGCTGCCGAATACCACGTCGGCGCGTCCGTCCAGGATCGGCTCCAGCAGGGCGTAGTATTCGCGCGGGTCGTATTCCAGGTCGGCGTCCTGAATGATGATGTAGTCGCCGGTCGCGTGCTGAATCGCGGTGCGAATCGCCGCGCCCTTGCCCTGGTTCACGGCGTGATATACCACTTTGATGTCGGGGAACTTGCCCTCGATTTGCGTTCGCATCAAGTCGGTCGTGCCGTCTTTCGAGCAGTCGTCCACCAGCACGATCTCTTTTTTGATTTCCACGTCGCGCACGCGCGCCAGCAGTTCCAGCAAGGTGTTGACCTCGTTGTAAACGGGGATCAGAACCGACAGGGTATAGTCGGCCTTTGGCCCGGTCAGGCGCGACAGGCGTTTGCTGACAGCGGGCGCTTCCGGCGCGTTGGCAGGCGTTGAGACGCTCGCAGGCGTCGTGGTTTCATCCGAGTTCACCATCAAAAAACTCCTCGCAATACGAATTCTGACAAATTTGTCGGGCGCGGCGGGCGCGCAATGCATTCGCGCGTTCATTTTGAAGCGCCGGGGCGTAGGGAAGACCCTTTGTTGATTGTGTCAGGTGATTATTCGAGCGTCTTGTTCTCGCTTCGCAGGCGCAGTTGGGTCAGGCCGTAGGCGCTCAGGATCAGCAGCGTCGGGTAGAGCGGCATTGAATAGCGCGCGAAAGCGAGTATCGCCGCATACAAAAGATTGAAATAGAGTACCACACAAACGACCGGCAGCGTATCTTTTCGTTGCCGTCGCGCGCGTATCCCGCCAAAAACAGCCAGCGCGAGACAGGCCAGAGCCATGCCGCCGACCAGGAGCGATTTTTTGCGCGTCTCGACGATGTACCAGAACGTAAATAGCTGCACGCCGACTTTTTGTCCAAACGCGCCCGGCGTGGACAGAACCCGTCGGCGCGCTTCGGTTTTTTCCACGCGCTCTTTGGCGACCTCGGTCTGCCAGCGCGGTTCGGCCTGCAGCGGATCGCCGTTCGGCGCGAATCGCTCCCGGCTGAACATGGACAGGCCGTGCGGCTTCAGCAGGCTTTCCTCATAGAGATTGGCTTCCCAGTCCCATTGCGTCGTCGCCGAGTTCGCACCGCCGAAATCCTGTCGGAGCCGATAAAACTTCGGCTGCGCGAGAACGTAACCGCGCAAAAACTCGCCGGGCGCGTTGCTGCTGATACTCCAAAACTGCCCGCCCGTCAATAAGCCATTTCGCAGCGACCAGGGCAGAAGGCAGAGCAGGAACACGATCAGCATGGCGGCGAGAGTGACAAACGAGGAGGGCGGGTTTGCTTTGCGCGCTTGACGTCCGCGCAACTCTAACCCCCCGCCCTCCTCCCCATCGCCAGCGCGCTTTCCGCTTTCCGCCGGAACAAGGGAAGGCTGCCGCCAGCGCAGCCCCAGCGCCAGGGCGAACACGAAGGGATAGAGCAGGACGACCGGTTTGACGAGCGTGGCCGCGCCCGCGACCAGGCCGAACAAAATGCCATTGCGCGTCGTGGGTTCGCGATACAAATTCAGCCCGGTCAGGGCCAGCAGGACGATGAGGAAGCCCAGCGAGGTTTCCACTTCGGTCATGGGGACGTAGCGCCACACCTGCGGCGCAAGCGCGCAGAGCAGGCCCGCGACCAGGCCGACCTGCGCCCCAAAAATTTTGCGCGCGGTCGCCCAGCAGGTCAGGCAGGTCAGGCCGACAAGCGCGCACTGCGCGGCAATTACGGGGCGATACACAGCGTCGTCCGGGCCGTCGCAGCCGAAAATCTTCAGCAGCCCGGCGACAAAAGCGGGATAAAGCGGCGCGCGGCGCAGGGTGGGGCCATAGCCGAGGCTGAAACCGTCGCCCCGCGCCAGATGCCGCCCCAGCGCGCCGAATCCGTTCAGGTCAATGATCGGCTCGATAGCGGATTGGCGCGGATAGAGGACGAACGCATACAGCGCGGCCACGAACACACCGAGCAGGAAAATCAGCAGGCCGATGCGACCCGGCGCGCGACCCAAAACAGGGGCTTGTTCTTGTTGAGGCGTGGGGGAAACTGCCGAAGAGTGGCGAGAGTCCGTCCTGGCTTCCGATTCCATGCAAAACTTCCTGAACCGCGTCCGATGAAAAAGCAGATGGAAAAGCAAGCGCGCGGGGTTCTTGCCGCTCAGTACGCCGCGTCGCAGTCGTTTTCCTGCCCGCGAATGATTTTAGCAAATTTGTCAAAAAGGCGCTGTCAGGACGACGGACAGGCGCGCTGAAACCGGGATCAGCGCGCCTGAAAAGGGCGGGGCGAACAAAAGATTCGAGACCGGGCGCGGACAAGGAAGCCCCGAAATTCAGTGCGCGCCGGAGCCTTTGAGAACGGCGGGAATGGTCATCAGGAAAATCTTCACGTCATTGGAAAACGACATCGTTTCGATATACAGCAGGTCGAGTTCGACCCAGCGCTCGAAGGAAACGTTGCTGCGTCCGCCGATCTGCCACAGGCAGGTCAGGCCGGGCTGCACGGCCAGCCGTCCGCGTTCGC
>JBBRNU010000596.1:0-3208 GCA_038230115.1 Chthonomonadales bacterium
GCACGTTTACAACCGTTTCCCCGGCGATACCCAGCGCCTCGCGGCTGGTCGCCAGCACGCTCAGATTTGGGCATTGACGCAGCAGGCGATGCGCGAGCGCGGCGCTGGCCTCGACGAGATGCTCGCAGTTGTCGAGGAGGAGCAGGAGGGTTTGCCCGCGCAGATACTGCGTCAGGCTGTCGAGCAGGGGGACGCCTGGTTCCTCGCGCACGTGAAAGACGCCCGCGACGGTTTGGGTGACGAGCGCGGCGTCGCCAATCGCGGCCAGTTCCGCCAGCCACACGCCCTGCGGGTACTGATCCAGGCGCTCGGCCACGACTTGCAGGGCGAGCCGGGTTTTGCCGCAGCCGCCCGCGCCGGTCAGGGTCAGGAGCCGCGTCGTCGCCAATCGCGCCTTGAGGTCGCGCGCTTCCTGCGTCCGCCCGACAAAACTCGTTAATTGCTGCGGCAGGTTGTTCCGGGCGGCGTCGAGCGAGCGAAGCGGCGGAAAATCGGCGGGCAGGCCGGGGCGGGAGGCGGCGAAAACGCGCTCCGGGGCGGCCAAATCACGCAGCCGATGCTCGCCCTGATCGGCCAGCGCCAGGCCGTCCGGCAGCTTATCGGGCAGGAGGGCGCGCGTGGCTGCCGAAAGGATGATTTGCCCGCCGTGCGCCACGCCGACCAGCCGCGCGATGCGGTTCAGGGTCGGGCCGAAATAATCGCCGTCGCGCGGCTCGGCAGGCCCGGAATGCAGGGCGATCCGCACCCGCAGCGGCCCGGTCTCGCCCCACGCTTCGCGCGTCAGGGCCGACTGCGCGTCGAGGGCGGCGGTCAGGGCGTCCGGGGCCGAGTCGAACACGGCGCAAACGGCGTCGCCTACCGTCTTGAAGACAAGGCCGTTATGGGTTCCAATCGCTTCCCGAAGCAGGAGGTCGTGGCGAGCCAGGGCCGCGCGCATGGCGTCGGGATAGCGTTCCCACAGGCGCGTGCTGCCCTCGACGTCGGTAAAGAAAAAAGTCACGCTGCGAACGGGGATTTCTGACTCGGACATGGTCTCTTTCGCGCCGTCGCTTGTCCAGACCGCAGCCGGGACGAGCCTGAACCATTGACGATTGGGGACGTGCGCTCAAGTTCTCCGTCGGGGCGGCAATTTCCTATCGTGGTTTTACGGGATTTTCGCCGGCGCGGGCGTTTTCGTTGTCCGGCCTGTCCATCTCTTTGCCCGTCGCGGCGGGCATTGCAGTCGAGGGCCGGGTTGGCGTCGAAGCGGGGGGCGGCGCGAGGGCTTCGCCGTCGTGACCGTTGGCGCGTGTGGAGCGGCACACATCGCCATACGCGCAGGTCTGGCAATGGTCGCCGGGCGTGGCCGCGATTTCGGCGCGGCCGATGGCGCGGGCGAGGCCGACGGCGACAACTTCGGCATTCGCGACGATTTCGGCGAACTGCTCGCGGTTGAGGGGCTTTACGGTCGCGTTGTCGTCGTAGGGCGCGAGCGGGGCGAACTGACGTGAATTGACGTGTTCCAGACGGTGCAGGCGGCGGCGGCCCCGCTCACGCATCGAATCATAGCAGGCGACCGCCCCGGTTTTGCCCCAGAGCCGTTCGAGGGCGAGCAGATAAAGCGGCATTTGCAGGCTGCGGCCCCGCTGAATGTCGGCATATTCCGGCGGCGTCCCGATTTTGTAATCCAGGATCAGGGCGCGCTGGCCGGTCGCGTCGAGGTCCACGCGGTCAATCACCCCGCAAATCCCGATTGCCGCGCCCCCGTCGGCGGGCGTGAGCCAGAGCGGTTCCGCGCATGAGGCCGGATCGTGCGGCAGTCGTTTGGGCGTGGCCGCTTCGTTTCCGGCGTCGGCTTCCGAGGCAGGCGGCGTTTCGCGCTCGTCGTCTTCGAGCCAATCTGCGCCCGCGTTCTGAAAACCGAAGGCGAGTTCGAAATGCGTGGGCGTCATGCCGAACTGCGGGCGGAAGCGGGCCTCCCGGTCGGCGAACCCGTCCAGCGCGTCGCCCAAAATCCGGTGTGTCATGCGAAGGCGGTGCGGGCTGGCGTCCATGCGTGATCTTGCCAGCGTCTCGGTCAAAATCCGGTTCAGCCCGGCCCGCATCGTGTCGGCGTCCGGGGCGAGCGCCTGGCTGGAGCGCGAGTGGCGGAAGAAGCGGCGCAGCACACCGTGCAGCAGTTCGCCCTGCGCGCGGGGATTGGCCCCGTCCTCGTCCCGGCGCAGGCGGAGCGCGCGGCCCAGGAGATATTGGAACGGGCAGCGCTGGTACGCTTCCAGGTCGGACGCGCTGAACACGGCGCGGGCGTGGGCGAAGTCGGCGCGCAAATCGGGAGCGGTCAATCGGGGCAGGCGAGGCAGTGCGCGGGAATCGAGAACCGCCCAGGCCCGCGCGCCGCCCTCGGCCAGACACGCCCGCATCTGCCCGACCGCCCGTTCGCGCCGGTCTGTCGGGGCGGTATCGTCCTGCAAGCCGCCTTGCAAATCGGAAGGCGCGGCTCCTTGTGAAACCGACCGCGCGTCGGGGTCGAACAAATCGGCGCAGGCGGCGAGCAGGCGGTCGTGGCTCGATACAGCCTCGTGCGGGCGCGGCGCGACGTCGGCCAATGTGCGCGAAACGACCTGCGGCCATAGGGGAGGCGCAGGGGACGCGCTCGCTCCGGCAAAGGCGGATTTCTCTCCCGCTGCGGCAAGAACGGGATTTTCTTCCGTCCTGAAACGCGCGGGGCTTTCTGTTTCTGCGGCGAGCGCGGAATTCTCTTTCGCTGCGGCAGGGCCGGGATTTTCTTCCGCTGCGGCAGGGCCGGGATTTTCTTCCGCTTTCGCAGGCGCAGACTGCGCTTCTGACACGCCGTTCGGGGCCGGGGCGAATACGGCGCGCACTTCGTCCAGATAAAACGAGGGCAGCGTATCGGCGTCGGCAGCCGAGCGCGGAAACGACAGGATGAGTTTTTCCTGCGGCGCGGTCACGGCCAGATAAAATAAAAACCGCTCGTCGTCCGTGCGCTGGCGGTGCGGCTCCAGCTCGACGCCGACGGCCTCCTGCAAGGCGCGGCGCTCGTCGTCTCGCAAAAACGGGTCTTCCACAATCCGGCGCGGAAAAACGCGCTCGGTCAAGCCCATCACGACGGCCACGCGCGTCGGGCGCTCGCGGGCGTCGTAGGGTTCCACGACGCGCACGCGGTCACCCTCGCATCCGGCCCCCGTCGCCGTGCGCTGCCAGGCGGACA
>JBBRNU010000597.1:0-3207 GCA_038230115.1 Chthonomonadales bacterium
CCATTCCGCGCCCTCCGCCGCGAAGTCGCCGTTTCGGTGCAATTCTTTCCCTGCGCGAGCGGCCTGTTCCGCATCCCTCCTGCCGCCCGTCCGCGCCGCAAGACCGCTTACCCAGTGGTTCCAGTGGCGTTGGTTTTCCACCCGCGAGGCGTCGTCCACGCCATCCCCGGCCAGCGCGGTCAACAGCCGCGTGTCGCCAATCGCCAGCGTGTTGTCCCGGCTTGTCAGCGGAATGTGCGCGATTCGTCCCCGCGCGATGTCGTGAAGGCGCAGCTGCGCCCCGATTCGCCGTCCCGCCGGAGGAATCGGCAGCGTCGTCCAGCCGCTCCCCTCCGCAGGCGGGAGGGTTTGCCACGACGCCGCGTCGCCGGTGAACAGATAGCGCAGTTCGCCCGCCGCCGCGCCCTCGCGCTGCCAGCGGAGGCTGTCCTGCGCCTGCTGTCCCGCGCCCGGCGACGCCCATAGGCACGCCCCGGCCAGCCCGACAAGCCGCGGCAGGTGACGTAACAGGCAACGTAAGGGAAAACGACCCGTTTCTTTTCGCGGTCGAAACGAGCGCAGAGCCTGCACGCAAAGCAGGAAAAAAGAGCCGTGAAACGGCAGGGACGCGCGAACGGACATCGGCAGGTTCTCCGGGATGAGGAACGACAGGGGAAACGGAGTGGCGATTTCCTGCGGCGAGGCAGGGCGGAACGAAAAGCGCACGCCCTATTATAAATGCTGGCGCTCGCCCTGTCAATAGGCGAATGACGGCAACGCGAACTTTTCAACCCTCTTTCAACCGCGAAGAACGAAAAGGCCGCCGTCGTCCGGCTTCCGGTGCGATGGCGGCCTAGTCTTTACACGGCGCGAACCGACAAAGAAGGGGTCTACCCTCTTCGCCTCGTCAGGGCTTCCGCAACGGCAGCGTGACATGAACCGTCGTGCCAGCCCCGACCGCGCTTTCAAACGCCAGACTGCCCCCGTGCGCTTCCACGATGCTTTTGCAAATCGCCAGCCCCAGCCCCGTGCCGCCATCGGGCCGCGAGCGCGCCGAATCCACCCGATAAAACCGCTCGCACAGATGCGGCAGATGCTCCGGGGCGATGCCCGATCCCGTATCCGCTACGGTCGCTACCACGCTCGCCCCGACCTGCCGCGCCGAAACCACGATCTCGCCGCCTGCGGGCGTGTGCCGGGCCGCGTTTTCCAACAGGTTCGTAAATACCCGGCCCATTTCTTCCCCGTTCGCCTCCACCCGCAATTCCGTTCCCGATTCCATTCCTGCCGGTTCCGTCCCCGCCGGTTCCAGCCGTATCGTCGCCAATGCGAAGGGCCGAACCCGCTTCACGGCGTCCGCCAGCATCTCCCGGACCGCCAATGGTTCGCGGTTCCGCCCCAGATGGCCCCCGTCCGAGCGTGTCAGCAGCAGCAAATCCTGCACCAATCGCGTCATTGTATCCGCTGCCCGATCCACCTCCTCGATACATTCGCGCATTTCCGTTTCGCCCGACCTCCCCCGCAGCGTCAGGCTCGTGTTGGCCTTGATGATCGTCAGCGGCGTTCGCAGTTCGTGCGAGGCGTCGCCCGTGAAACGGCGCTGCTGTTCCACCGCCTCCTGCAGCCGCTCCACCAGATGCTCGCGCTGCTCGAAAGCCGCCTCAAGCCGCCGCAGCATCGCGTTGAACGTGCTGGCAAGTGCGGAAAATTCGTCGCTGCCCGTCACCGGCAGCCGCTGCGATAGGTCGTTGACCCCGATACGTCCCGCCATCTGAGAAATCCTCCGCACGGGGCGCAAAGCCCGCTCCGTTGAAAATGCGCCGCCCGCCCCGGCGATCAGCAGCGCGAAGGGGGCCAGGGCCAATAACGTGCGCGTCAGCCCCGACACGGCCCGTTCCACGTCGCCCAGCGGATGCGCCGCCTGCACCACGCCCGCCACCGCGCCGTTGTAAAGCGCGGGCTGCGAATACACGCGCGTCGGCTCGCCATTCACCTCCGTTGTCGTCCACGCCGCCCGGCCTCCCAGCGCGAGGGCAAACCCCCGCGCGTCCCACAGCGCCGTCTTGTCTCCCATCGGCCATGACACGCCCGCCCGGTCGAAAATGCGCGGCCAGCGCCCCCGGAAATCACGTCCCTCCAATCGCCCGCCGCCATGCCCTCCGTCCTGTCCCGGCTCCCCTTCCGGCGGTCTGCCGTCGTCTGAATGCGGCGGGCGGGCGTCCCCTTCGGAATGCGGCGCGTGGCCGCCCCTGTCCTGACGCGGCGGGCGGTCGCCTCCATTCTGATGCGCTGCCTGATGCGCCGCGTCGGTAGGTTCCTCTCGGCGCGGCAAACCGCCGCGCTCCGGTCCCCGGCCCGGTTCTCTGCCGCCCGCCCGCGCGCCTCCCGGAAAACCCTCGCTGTGCGTTGCAGGCGGCGGGCCATCCTGCGAAATCGGCGGGCCATCTTGCGAGGGCCGCGAACCGCCTTGCAAAGTCGGCGGACTATCGTTCTGGGTAGAATCGGGCCGGTCGCTTGCGGCAGGGGCGGGACGGGGCGGCTTCTTGTCCGGCGGAGCGGGATGCATCCAGGGCGGCATGGAAAACGGCCCCGGATCGCCTCGCGTCAGCCGCTCGCCCAGCGACGGCTCGCCCGGATGCCCCCCGAAAAAGACCCGCTGTGTTCGATCCGCCAACTCCCCGTCTACCGTCGCCATCAAGTTCGTCGTCGCCGTGTAGCGAATCGCCACGCCCAGCGCGCCCAGAATCAGCGCCAGCGCCCCTACGTTCCATAGCGTCAGCCGCATCCGCACCGAATTGCGCGCCCGAACCCATGCCACGACGCGAGCGACGCGCCTCATTCTTTCGTTCACGTTCCCGCCTCCCGCCCCGGCCCGCGCAGCGTGTAGCCCAGGCCGCGCACGGTATGAATCAACTTCACGTCGGCGTCGGCGTCAATCTTCTTCCGCAATTGCAAAATATACACGTCTACGGTGTTCGAATACGTCTCCTCGCCCATCCACACCCGTTCCTGAATGACCTCGCGCGTCAGAACCTGCCCCTCATGCGAGGCCAGGGCTTCCAGCAGACCGTACTCGCGTTGGCTCAACGTAATTTCGTCGCCCGCCCGCGTCACGCGCCGCAGACCCGTATCAATTTCCAGGTCGTCAATGCGAATCAGGCGCGATTTGTGCATCTTGTCGCGCCGCAGCAGCGCCTGCACCCGCGCCAGCAGTTCCGTAAAATCGAA
>JBBRNU010000598.1:0-3204 GCA_038230115.1 Chthonomonadales bacterium
TGAAGCAGGCGCGAATGCTGCTCGGCGGCAGCGAGGACAGCGAGAACGAAGAAACGCCGCCCGAAACGCTGTGACCGGACAGACGGGAATAAATCCCCGTCCTGAAATGCGAAGCCCTCCTTCGAGGGCTAAAGACGCGCCATCTTTGCGCTTTCTCTCGTCTGCCTCGGCGAACTGAAAATCTATTGGCGGGGCGGCATCGCAGGCCACGCAGGTGGTCTGTGCATTTCAGAACGGGGTTACCATCCCGTTCGTCCGCCTGTGCGTTTCAGGACGGGGATTTATTCCCGTCTGTCCGGTCACAGCGTTTCGGGCGGCGTTTCCTCGTTCTCGCTGTCCTCGCTGCCGCCGAGCAGCATTCGCGCCTGCTTCAAGCGGTCGGAGGTCGTATCGCCCGCGCGCCGGATTCTTTCCAGGTCGCTCGCCGAAAGGTAAAGTTTGTTCACGCCGTCCAAATCCACGCCCGCCAGGTCGAGGACGAGCCAGCCTTCCGGCTCGACGCGGCCCTGATAACTGCTCGCAAACCGAATGCGGTTGGTCGGAAAAACCATCGTTGTCTCCTTTGGAAACGCCCGCCTGCCGCGCACGCTGGACGCGCGGCCCGCCCAATCCCCTTACGAATCCCCTGCGAACACCAATAGGATACCAAATTCCAGACGTTTCCGGCCCGTTTTGTGGCGCAGGCGGGGCGGCATTTGTTGACAAAGTCCGACCGGGTACGTTATACTAGCGCAATTCCAAAGCGTGCGACCGATGCGGGGACGGAAAAAAGAGACCCGCTTTCCTGCGCGCCGCTATCGCGCCAACCACGCTCCGAGGTCGAAACAGCGTCATGCCCGAAACTTTGAAAGCCCCCGAACGTGACGAAATCTGGCCTGCCCGCGAGTCGGCGGCGAACGACGACCCCGCATTCGCGCCGCGCAAACCGCTTAATGCCGTGATTCGCGCCTGCCCGCCGTCCGGCATCCGCCGCTTTTTCGACATCGCCCAACAGATGGAAAACGTCATTTCCCTGGGCGTCGGCGAGCCGGATTTCGTGACGCCGCTGGGCATTCGTCAGGCGGGAATCGCCGCCCTGGAGCGTGGCGTCACGTCCTATACGTCGAACAGCGGTCTGCTCGCCCTCCGGCAGCGCATCTGCGCCCACCTCGCGGCCCGCTACGGCGCGGACTACGACCCGGAGCGCGAGTGCTTGATCACCGTCGGCGTTTCGGAAGCCCTCGACCTCGCCCTGCGCGTCGTCCTGAATCCCGGCGACGAAGTCTTGATCCCCGAACCCTGCTACGTCTCGTATGCGCCCAGCGTCGAGTTTGCGGGCGGCGCCGCGGTTCCCATCCCGACATCGGCCACAGACGGGTTTCGCCTGCGCGCCGAAGCCGTCGCCAAAGCGGTTACGCCGCGCACGAAAGCCCTCCTCTTCGGCTCGCCCGCCAACCCGACCGGGGCCACGCAGTCGCGCGCCGACCTGGAACAACTGGTTGCGCTCGCCAACCGATACGACTTTTATCTGCTGTCCGACGAAATTTATGACCGCCTGACCTATGTCGGGCAGCACACGTGCCTGGGAACCCTGCCCGGCGCGCGGGCGCGAACCGTCGTCCTGAACGGTTTTTCCAAAGCGTATGCGATGACCGGCTGGCGCATCGGCTACGTGTGCGCCCCGCAGCCGATCACGGAATTGATGACGCGCGTGCATCAATACACGATGCTTTGCGCTCCGCACGTCGCGCAAATCGCGGCCATCGAAGCGCTTGACAACGCCGAAGCCGACGTGCAGGCGATGATAGAGGAATACGACCGGCGGCGGCAGCGGTTCGTGCAGGGGCTGAACCAGATCGGCCTGACCTGCCACGAGCCGCAGGGCGCGTTCTACGCTTTCCCCTCGATTGCGATTTCGGGCCTGTCCAGCGAAGAGTTTGCCGAGCGCCTGCTGATGGAGGAGCGCGTCGCGGTCGTGCCGGGAACCGCCTTCGGGCCGTCCGGCGCGGGCCATGTCCGCTGCTCGTATGCGACGGCGTCGCCTCTGCTCGATGAAGCGCTGGAACGTATGGCGCGTTTCCTGCGTCGTATGCAGGCGGGAAGTTCGCCGGGGACAGGCCAGACCATTCAACCGACGCCCCTGAGCGCGAACGGCTTTACGGAAACGGCAACCGAACTGGCGCGCGAAATCGGCGCGTTCGCCCGCACGACGGACGCGGGCGCATCGGCGACAAAAACCGAAACGGAATTGGAAGGGGACGCCACCGGGAGCGCGCGAATTTGAAACTCCTCGCGCGGTCACAGCCTTTCCAACCCATGCAACAAAAGTTGGCTCCTTGCAGGCGATGGCGATTGCGGCTAATTCCGTTCGGCGACGGGCGATTACAGCCGCCTTCCTTCGTTTCGACTGCCCTTTGTTTTCTGCTGGCGTCTGCGGTCTACAGCCGCGCCGACCGCATTGTGCTTTCGCCGGACGGCAACACGCTGCCGCCCCGCGCTTTCAAGATCGAGGCGGCGTACAGTCCGAACCGGGACGCGCTGGACCGGGGCTGGCTGCAAGTTTCCACCGTGCAGGGCATCGAACTCGAAGCGCACGGCGTGGGCAACAGCGACCGGCTGCGTTTTGGTTTTAACTTGCAGTATCCGCTGCTGACGGATTTTGGCGCGTATCCCGCCGTTTCGCTGGGCGTGCGCGACCTGTTCAACACTGGCTCCGAGTCGCGGGCGCTGTATCTGGCGGTCGCTAAAACCGTGCCGCTTTCCGACCGGCAGCTGCGAACCGTGCGCGAATTCAAATTGAACGCGGGCGTGGGAACCGAGCGCATCGGCGGGCTGTTCGCGGGCGCGCAGGCGCGTTTCGCGGCGGGCTTCACGCTGTACGCGGAAATCTACCGGCGTCGCGCCAATTTCAGCGTCGGCCTGCCGCTGGTCCGCAATTTGCAGGCGAAGGCGTACAGTCTGGACGGAACGCCCTCGTTCGGCCTGACGTACACGCTGGCGCGCTAGGCGTTCTGATTTTGGTTGGGGCGGGGGGAACGCGGAACGCGATGGTGACCCCGTTCTGAAATGCGGCGAACGGGAATAAATCCCCGTTCTGAAATGCGGCGAACGGGAATAAATCCCCGTTCTGAAATGCGGCGAACGGGAATAAATCCCCGTTCTGAAATGCGGCGAACGGGAATAAATCCCCGTTCTGAAATGCATAGCCCGCCTGCGCGGGCTAAA
>JBBRNU010000599.1:0-3199 GCA_038230115.1 Chthonomonadales bacterium
CCCGGAAACGCAGGAAGTGGATACGAACAAACTGGATATCAGCCAGGTGGTTCCCGCGCCGCCTCCTCCGGCAGAAGGGCAAAGTTGAAGTGATGACGCCACGTCCTTGCGCCTCAACCTTCTCGGCGCATCTCCCGAAGAGGCGCTAATGCCTATGGGAGCGAAGATATGGCTGGCATCCTTTGTCGGTGTGTCAACGACAGCGCTTGGAGGCGGCTTCATCCTGAAACGATTGCCTTTTGATCGCCTGCACGTATCCGTACTTATGCTGTTCTCGCTTGTAGTAAGCGCCGTGTTTGCAGTAAGACTGAATCGGTCGCTTCGTCGGGCGAGGAAATAGAAAGGTAGACGTTTGAAGGTGTACTGGCGATTATTTAACAAGATTTGCGCCGTCGGCGCTGTCACCCCTGACCCGGCGAAGCAAAACCGGGCGGTTATTCGTCCATCCCAACGGCAATACGCGCACAGACGCAAGGCAGCCGTCGGCTCTCTCCATTCGCGCTTTTCTCTCATTCGCCTGGCCGCTCTGACCGGCATTGCGGCCAGCCTTGTCATCCTGCCGGACGCCACCCACGCGCAAAAAACTATGACCGATACGCCGCTCACTTACCCCGCCGCAAGGCGCAGCGACCATACCGACGCCTATCACGGCGTTTCGGTCGCCGACCCCTACCGCTGGCTCGAAGACGCCGACACGCCTGAAACCCGCGCCTGGATCGAGGCCGAAAACAAGGTCGCGTTCGGCTATCTGACCAGCATTCCGGGGCGCGATCGCATCGAAAAGCGCATGACGCAGCTGTGGAATTACGAGAAGGTCAGCGCGCCCTTTCGCGAGGGCGGGCATACGTTTTTCTATCGCAACACGGGCCTGCAAAGTCAGAGCGTCCTCTACGTGCAGGACTCGCCGACCGACACCCCGCGCATCCTGCTCGACCCAAATACGCTTTCCAAAGACGGAACCGTCGCCCTCACCGGCATCGGCGTCAGCCATGACGGGCGCTATCTGGCTTACGGGCGCTCGACGGCTGGCTCGGACTGGCAGGAATGGCGCGTGCGGACGGTAGCGACCGGCAAAGACCTGTCCGATCATCTGCTCTGGAGCAAATTTTCCAGCGCGTCCTGGTCGCACGACGGGCAGGGCTTCTATTACAGCCGCTACGACGCCCCGGAAAAAGGCAGGGAACTTCAGCAGGCCAACTATTACCAGAAGCTGGCCTACCACAAATTGGGAACGCCGCAGGCGCAGGACGCGCTGATTTACGAGCGCCCGGATCAGAAGGAATGGAGTTTCGACGGCCAGGTCAGCGACGACGGACGCTATCTCGTCGTTACCGTTTTTCAGGGAACCGAGCCGAAGAACCGCGTCTTCTACAAAGATTTGCAGGACGCGAACGGGAAAATCATCGAGCTGCTGCCTCAGCCCGACGCCACGTACCGTTTCTTGGACAACGACGGCCCAATATTCTGGTTTCTGACGGACAAGGACGCGCCGCGCAGCCGGGTCATCGGCGTGGATACGCGCCAGCCGGAACCGGCGCATTGGCGCGAGATTATTCCCCAGGCGACCGACAATTTAGATGCCGTCAGCGTGGTCGGCGACCGCTTCCTCGCATCGTATCTAAAGGACGCGCACACGCTCGTCAAGGTCTTCGGGCTGGACGGGGCGTTGGAGCGGACGATTGACCTGCCCGGCATCGGCACGGCGGTCGGTTTCGCGGGCAAGCGCGCGGACAGGGACACGTATTATACCTACACCAGTTACACGACGCCCAGCGCGGTCTATCGCTACGACATCGCCGGAGGGCAAAGCGTTCTTTTCCGCCAGCCCAAAACGCCGTTCCGCCCGGAAGATTACGAGACGAAACAGGTCTTCTATACAAGCAAGGACGGTACGCAGGTTCCGATGTTCCTGACGCATCGCAAGGGGCTGGCCTACGACGGAACCGCCCCGACGCTGCTGTACGCTTACGGCGGCTTCCGCATTCCCATCGTTCCTTATTATGCGCCCGACGTGGCGACCTGGCTGGAAATGGGCGGCGTGTACGCGGTGGCGAACCTGCGCGGCGGCGGCGAGTACGGCGTGGCGTGGCACGAGGCGGGGCGTTTAGCGAACAAGCAGAACGTCTTCGACGACTTCATCGCGGCGGCGGAATGGCTGGTCAAGGAAAAAGTCACCTCGACCGCAAAACTGGCGATTCAAGGCGCAAGCAACGGCGGCCTGCTTATCGGAGCCGTGATGACGCAACGGCCCGATTTGTGCGCGGCGGCAATTCCCGAAGTTGGCGTAATGGACATGCTGCGGTTCCAGAAGTTCACGGTCGGCTGGGGCTGGGTCAACGAGTACGGCTCGTCGGACGACCCGAAGCAGTTCGCCGTTCTGCGCGCCTATTCGCCGCTGCACAACCTGAAGCCGGGAACGCGCTATCCGGCCACGCTGATTTTGACGAGCGATCACGACGACCGCGTGGTTCCCGCGCACAGCTTCAAGTTCGCGGCCACCCTGCAGGCCGACCAGTCCGGCTCGGCTCCCACCCTGATTCGCATCGAGACGAAAGCCGGTCATGGCGGCGGCAAGCCCACCGGCAAAATCATCGCCGAAAATGTGGACGTTTACGCTTTTCTCGTCAGAACGCTCGGCATGACCCTTCCCGACGCTTTCGGCAAATAAGCGGCGACAAATCGCATTGGCAAACGCATTGCGGCGCATTGTGAAGGACTGGCAGCGGCTCGGCAACAACTATGAGCGACCGTTTTGATTTTCTGGAAATTGGCAACGAGAAACCCCGGCCCCTGCCGACGCCCGAAGAGGGCGGGCCAGCGCCTGCCAGCGCGAGCGCGGGGTGGAAGCCGCTGCGCCTGCGCGCCGTCGAGGTCATCGGGGAGAACGGAACTGGAGCCGGACAATTTTCCGCCCCGACCGGGCTGGCCGTAGACGTGTATGGCGCGCTGTACGTCGCCGACAGCAACAACCACCGGGTGCAGCGTATCACGCCCACGGGCGACGTATACGTTTACGGACGTCCCGGCGCGGCTCCCGGCGAGTTGTGGGGGCCGCAGGCGGTCGCGACCGATCCGACCGGGCAGTTCTTTTTCGTAGCCGAGCAGGGCAACAACCGGGTGCAATGCTTCCGCTTCAACGGGCAGCATCAGGGCGTGATGGGCGGCTTTCGCGGGCCGTCCGGGGTCGCCTTCGACGCCG
>JBBRNU010000600.1:0-3194 GCA_038230115.1 Chthonomonadales bacterium
GCCGCCCATTATCCCGCCCTCGACGTCGCCGCCTCTCTCGCCGAGCTCGACCGCCTGGCGGCGGAAATCCGGCAGCGACTGGGCCGCGCGCGGCGGGCGGCGCGCGGCCTGCCTATCCTCAACGCTTACCTTTTCGAGGAACTCGGTTTTCGGGGCAACACGGAAAATTATTACGACCCCTCCAACAGTTTCCTCAACGAGACGCTGGACGGACGGCGCGGCCTGCCGATCACCCTCAGCATCCTCTATATCGCCCTGGGGGAACGCCTGGGTCTGCCGCTGTTCGGCGTGGGCCTGCCGCTGCATTTCGTCGTGAAATACGTTGGGCGCGGCGAGGAAATTTTCATTGATCCCTTTTATGGCGGCGAAATTCTGACCCGCGACGGCTGCCGGGCGCGCGTGGAACGCATCGTCGGACAGCCCATTGTTTTCGACCCCGCGTATCTCGAAGCCACCCCCAAGCGGCAGATTCTGTACCGCCTGCTCAACAACCTCAAACAAGTGTATTTGCGGCGCGAGGAGCCGGGCCGGGCCGGGCGCGTCGTGGAACAAATGGTGATTGTCACCCCGGACGCGCACGAGGACATTCGCGACCGGGGCCTGCTATATCTGCAGGAAAAGGATTTCTCCAGAGGCGCGGCGTGGCTGCTGCGCTATCTGGAAGCGGCTGCCGACGCGCCCGACGCCGGCGACATCCGCGAAACGATCGGCCGCGCCTACGAACGCCGCGCCCAACTCAATTGACCCTGCCGCCGACTTCCATTTCTCAGTTCCAATGCGTTTTCGCCGCGCCCCGCTTTCTTATTCTCCGGGAAAAGCGGACGCAGTCGAAAACGACATTGGCGCTCGCTTCCCCGCCAACGCCGAAAAGGAAAACGACCTCATGACCCTTGCGCTGTTTGCCGGGCGTTTCACGCGCCCTTCCCGTGCGCGCGTCGCCAACGCGCCGCTGTCGCGCGTCCTGACAGGGGCGTTCCTGCCGCTGGCGCTGATTTGCCTATCCAGCCTCGCCGGGCCGAGCCGCGCGCAGAATTCGCGCAACGAGCGCGCTGAAATTGGCGGCGCAACGGACTTCGCGACCAACGTGCGCGAGTTCAAGCGGCCTCGACTTACGGTCGTCATCTCGATTGACCAGTTTCGCGCCGACTATTTGCGCCGCCTGACCGACCTGTTCCTGCCGCCTTTCCAAACCGGCGGGCGCGTCGGGGGCTTTCGCTACCTGATGAGCGCGGGGTCGTATTTCACGGATGCGCGCTATGGGCATTTTCCCCTTTATACCGGGCCGGGACATGCCGTCATTCTGACGGGCGGCTACCCCTACAAAACCGGCATCATCGGCAACAACTGGTTCGACAAAACCACGCTGCAATCCGTGTACTGCGTGGACGACGCCCGCTGGCGCGTGGTCGGCGCGGCCTCCGACAGCCACGCGACGCCGATGGGACCGAGGAATTTGCGCTCCAGCACGGTCGGCGACGAATTGAAACTCGCCACCAACGGCAAGGCCCGCATCGTCACGATTTCGCTCAAAGACCGGGCGGCGATCTTGCTGGGCGGACATTCGCAGGATGTGAGTTTGTGGTTCGATACCGCCGGGGGGCGCTGGATCAGCAGCACGGCGTTCTGCAAGTCCGGGCAGCTGCCCGCCTGGGCCGAAGCCGTCAACTCGGAACGCCTGCCCGATAAGACGCTGGGAACAACCTGGTCGCCCTCGGTCGGAGCCGCCGTTCTGCTGCGCGCCGTGCCGTCCAACCTGTCGCCCAAAGTGATCCCGACCAGCGTGGACGCGCTTTTTTCGCACGCAGTCGGCATAGATAAAAAGTCCGCCAACTACGCGGCCTTCACTCTGACGCCCGACGCCAACGCCTATGTTTTCGAGACTGCCAAGCGCGCGATTGCGGGCGAAAAATTGGGACAGCGCGACGACGCCCCCGATCTGCTGGCGCTGAACCTCGCCACCAACGATTACGTGGGTCACGCTTATGGCCCGTACAGCCCGGAAGCCCTCGATCTGACCGTTCACACCGACCATCAGCTGGCCGACTTCCTCAACTTCCTGCAAACGACTCTTCCAAACGGCCTGCGCGACGTGGCGATTGTCGTGACCGCCGATCACGGGGTCGCGCCGATCCCGGAAAACGCGCAGGCGCTGGGCGCCAACGCCGGGCGCATCCCGGAAACGGCCATCAGCGCGGCGGCCCAAGACGCGCTGACGGCGGCGTTCGGCCCCGCCCCCTATGTCGGGCCGGACGCGACCGGCAAAACAGCGGGCAAGTACGTCGAGCCGTATCTGTACTTGAACGAGGCCGCTGTCGCGCAGGCGCTTGCCAGCCGCAAGGCCGCGTCCCGCGCGCAAATCGAAGAGGTTGCGGCCCGCGCGATTACGGCCCTGCCCGGCGTTTACGCCTGCTACACCCGCAGCCAGATTCTCGCCAACGCCCTGCCCCCGACCGAAATCACGCGGCGCGTCGTGAACGGCTTTTATCCCAAGGTCGCGGGCGACGTCGTGGTCGTGAACGAGCAGCTGTACATTCCGGCGTATGCCGGGCCGGAGGGAACCACGCACGGCTCGCCCTACGCCTATGACACGCACGTCCCGATTTTGATTGCCGGGCCGGGCATTCGTCCGGGCGTGTGGGCCGACCCGGTGTCGCCCGCCGACATCGCCCCCACCCTGTGCGCCCTGCTCGGCATCGAGTTGCCCAGCGCGTGCGACGGCGTAATCCTGAAAGCGGCCCTGCGCTGAACGACATTCGATTGATACGAACTCCGCGAAACCGAACGTCCATAGGCTCGTCAGGAAGCAAGCGTACAGCGCTAACGTGGCGAAGGAAGCGTTTCTCTGAGGGGCGAGGCGGCCTAGTTTGTGTTACAATGTGAGTCTATTGCCGCAAAGGAGAACAACCCTTATGCCGACAGCGACCCTGGAAGCCCTTGAACAACGCCTGAACGCGATGGAACACGAGATCGCCCAATTGAGGAAAGACCGAATGCCGCTGCTTCCCTTAACGGGAAGACCCAACTCGCGGGAGCGATTGCTGGCCGCTCTGGAAAATATTACGCCGATCTCTCACGAGGACGCCGACTTGAGCAACCATGCCCTTCAGGAGGCGCGGGAGCGAAGCCTTGCCGACAATCTCCCTTCTTGACGGCAATACCGTCACGGCTCTCGCCCAACGCAACCCGGTCACGCA
>JBBRNU010000601.1:0-3192 GCA_038230115.1 Chthonomonadales bacterium
CCGGCTTCGAGGCGCTGGGAGCCAGAGCGGGCGCGGCCTTCGCGATGCCGATCATGGGGCGCGGGCTGGCCGTCGGCGACTACGACAACGACGGGCGCGAGGACGTGCTGGTGGTGGATGGCGAGGGAATGCCCCTTCTGCTGCACAACGAAACGGCGAACGCCGGACATTGGCTGTCGTGTCGGCTAGCGGGCGTGAAAAGCAACCGGGACGGGATCGGCGCGCTCGTGACCGTCGAGGCGGGCGGTCGAAAAATGACGCGCCGCTGCGCCACGGACGGCTCGTATCTGTCGGCGTCCGACCGCCGCGTTCACGTCGGGCTGGGCGACGCGACCAGCGCCAACGTTACCGTGCATTGGCCGAGCGGCGCGACCAGCGTTTACAAAAACCTGCCCGCCGATCAGGTCGTGACCCTGCGCGAAGGCGGCGCTCAGCCGATCACAGCGGTCTTCGCCACGATGTCCGTCAATCATACGCGCTGACGGGCGTTGACACAATTGGGTTTGCGCCCCTCTTGTCTCCCAAAAGGAACCGTAGGGGCGCGGCTTGCCGCGCCCTCCCTTAGTCGCCACGCCTTGCATTCCACCCCCTGCGTTCTTCGTTGCGTCGCCACGCCCTCCCTTGCGTCGCCGCGCCTTCCCTATGAACGCGATGCCCTTCGCCCGAACGGAGCGCACGGTTGAATGGAGCGCACGATTGAGTGCAGGGCGCGGCGGCACAAGGGAGGGCGTGGCGACGTAAGGGAGGGCGCGGCAAGCCGCGCCCCTACAAAGGTTCGTCGAACGGCGTTATGGCCGGGGCAATTTGAACCCCGGCTTTTTCATGCCTTTGCCTGCGTTTGGCTTGCATTTCAACGCCCCGCGTGGTACAATAGTCTACCTATTTTTAGGTAACTTCACGACGCGGGAGCAAGGCCATCGAAGCGGAATTTACGGAAGGCAGGGGCGGGTTCGAGGAGACCGAGGCGGTTCCCGACATTGCGGCGGGGCCGCGCCTGGAACGATTTTGTCGGCGCGTCGAGGTCATGTTCGCCAACGGGTCGTGGCGGTCGTTCAGCGACAGCGCGCTGGTCGAACTGATTGGCGAGGAGTTCCGCCGCTATTTCGGGCTGGGCATCCCGGTCGGCCCCGACCTGCCGCGTCTGCTGGCCGAAGCCGACATTGCCCGCGCGCCCGGCCTGCCCGGAACCGGCATCGGGGTGGGGTACGATTGCCGCCTGCCGAACGGCCCCTGGGAAATCACGCTCCCGCCCGACCGAATGCAGGAGACGCTGCACGTTCTGCGGCAGGTTTGGGCTATCCTCTTCTGGCGCTGTCATTATCGCGTGCCGTGGTGGGCGCAGTGGCGCGCGTTTGTCGGGGCCGACGACCCTGCGCTGTTGGCCCATTATTTCGCGTATGCCGTCCTGTTGCCCCCGGACGTTCTGCGCGCGAAAGCCCTGCAGCGCGGTTTTAATGTGTGGCAGCTCGCCAACGATTTTTTAGTGACGCCCGGCGCGTGTCTGTACGCGCTGCGCCGTCAGGTTCGCTACCCGTTTCCCTGCTTCATGGCCCGGCTTCAGTTCAGCGTCGCCCTCGATCAGCAGCAGTTGTTTTTCGAGGCGGGATCGGTGCGCGCCAAAGTCTGGGCGCGTTTCCTGATGCGCGCTCAACCCGGCCCGGACGCGCTTGCCGACGACACGCTGGAGGCGCTACTTGATTTTCCAAGCCGCGACTCGGTTCTCGAAGTCGGCGGCTGGATGCTTGGCGCGCTGAAAAGCCGTTTGCCCGTCCTCGAAACCACCGACCGCCTTTTCGACCAGCGCCTGCCCGCTCCGATTTGTCTCATTGCACGCCCCAATAATAACGGCACGCAGTTGCTGCTGCAAGCCGTGCCGCGCGCATGTCAGGCGTTTCTCATAGACGACAGCCTGCGCGCCGCCCGTGCGCCCCTCGTCCGCGCCGCCTGAACCACTCCCGCCGCGCCGTGAGGTACACTATAGGAAATCCCGCCCGTTCCAAAAGGGGAAGAACCAAGTTGTGGACGGGCGGGAGCGCAGGAAGAAGCGGAGAACGTCGTCGTGAAAATCAATGCCGCCATCGCGCAGATCAAGCCGCGCAAAGGCGATTACGCCCACAATCTGGCCCGCGTCGGCGACCTGTTCGCGCAGCTGAACGAGGACGCGCCCGAAACCGACGTCCTCGCCCTCCCGGAAACCGTCCTCACCGGCTATTTTCTGGAGGGCGGCGTGCGCGACCTGGCCCGCACGAAAGAGGAGTTGTTCGCCGACCTGCTGCAAACCTATCGCGCCCGCGTGACGCGCCCGGACGCCATTCTCGACATTTGCCTCGGCTTCTACGAGCTTGGCGAGGGCAAATATTACAACAGCGCGCTCTACGCGACCCTGACCGCGCAGGACAACCCTGACAAGCCCCCATTAGCGCAGGCGGGCGTTCGGCACGTTCACCGCAAGTTTTTTCTGCCGACCTATGGCGTCTTCGATGAGAAGCGGTTCGTATCCAGAGGCAGGGCCATTCGCGCGTTTCCGACCCGCTTTGGAACCGTCGCCGTCCTCATCTGCGAGGACGTGTGGCACTCGATTACGGCCACTATCGCCGCGCTGAAGGGCGCGCAGGTGATTTACGTCCTGAGCGCGTCGCCGGGCCGGGAGTTCACCGGCCAGCACGTTGGCAACGTCACGCGCTGGAACGTGCTGCTGCCGGGCATCGCGGACGAGCATAACGTCTGGGTCGTTTATGCCGGACTGGTCGGGTTCGAGGGCGGCAAGGGCTTCACGGGTTCCTCGCAGGTTATTGATCCCTGGGGCAACACGCTCGTGACCGGGGCCGTGACCGACGAATGCCTGTTGCGCGTGGCGATGAACCTGGACGACGTGGCGACGGCGCGAGCGGTCTCGCCCCTGCTCGCCGACCTCGAATCGGCGCTGGGCGACCTCACGATGGAACTCGAACAAATCGCCCGTCAGCCGCACCTGGAATAAAGTCAGACGTCGGGCGAGGAACGGTTTGAACCACCGAGACACAGAGATACCGAGGAAGCGCTGAGGAGAGGGAGGAGAGAACGGGATGGTAACCCCGTTCTGAAATGCACAGACCACCTGCGTGGCCTGCAATGCACAAGGCCGCGCCGCCAACCTGTTTTCAGATTGCGAAGAAGTCAGTGTAGGAAATTTGCATTTAGCCCGCGCAGGCG
>JBBRNU010000602.1:0-3191 GCA_038230115.1 Chthonomonadales bacterium
CATGGGCGTATACCGAGTTTTGTATTCCAGTCTGCAGTCTTACCAAGACCTGTGGTGGCAAAATCAGGTGAACCAGCAGGCGCGGCAAAGCCTGGATGAACTCTGTGACGAAGTGCGCGCATTTGGCTTTGGCAAAGATCAACTCGCGCCAAGCACGATGGATAAGACAATGGTTTCCAATGTCAGCGTAGATAATTTGATTCTCTCGGATCAACTCGGCCTGGGGCTGGCGGTTACTAATCTGCCCAATACCATACCGGGCAGGCAAGATTATCTGATACACTACACAGGGTCTAATACCAGTTCCACTATCGGGCAGTACATCAAAGAAGTGCATTTCGAGTACGAGTATCGCAAGCCGTTCGGCGACAGCGCGCAGCTGGCCGATCCCTGGCAGTTCCAGCGTGTCTCGAATCCGTTCGTCGTTTATAATTCGGACGAAGCGTATTATCTCATCAACACGGTTTACATCACCGTAGTCGCTTCGGTGACGCCCTACGCAGGAGCGCCGACTTACACGCGCTCGCTGACCAGCGCGGTGCAGCTGCGCGGGGCGTACAACAAGGTTCTGCCCGCCGCCCATCAAATACCCTGACGCGCCCGGCCCTCGCCTTCAATTTGGGAGCGCGCGAATTTCCGACGCGGCGACCAATCGCGACGCCAGTTGGGGAAACGGAAGACGCACGGAGTGGCCGCTGGATCGTCCGCACGAAAGCAGCGCGCCGGGGACGGCCCATGCAGCGGCGCGCAAGATTCATACCAACCCGATGGGGGAACGGGCGGCAGGCCGGGCCGCAAGCCTGGGAGAGAGAGCGTTTTTTATGGCTACGTTGAAACGGACGGTGCTGGGCATCGAAATCAGCGCCCGCGAAGTCCGAATCGTCGAAATGCGCGGCGGGGCGCAGCCGCAAATCCTCAAGGCCGGCACGGTTCCCCTGCCGCCGGGCGCAATGGACGGCGAGCGGGTCGTGCAAATTGACACGCTTGCCGACGTCATTCGCGGCCTGCACGCCAAGCTGGGCTGTCAATCCCGCTCGGCGGTCGTCGGTATGGGCATTCAAAGCGTGGTTTCGCGCATTCTCGCCATTCCCCGCGTTCCCGACTCCGAACTTCGCACGGTCATTGAGGGCGAACTCGCGCACTATCAGATTTTACGGGCCGGAACCGGCGCGTTCGATTATTTCCGCATGGACGCCGATTCCGCCGCCTCGGACGCTATGCCCTCCGTCCTGCTGATGGCGACCGAAGAGCGCATCGCGCAGGGGTATCGGACGGTTCTGGACAAAGCGAACCTGCAAATGCTGGCTCTGGAGCCGATTTCGCTGTCGCTGTTCCGCGCCGCCTATGCCGTTTTGGGGAACGAGCCTGCCGCCCTGTGCCTGGCCGTTACGCCGCAGCGCTCGGAACTCTCGATTCTGGATCACGGGCAGATACGGCTGTATCGCCGTCTCGACGTCGGCAGCAACGATTTCATCAAGGGACGCAAAACCCCGTCGAGTCTGCCCAGCGGCGCAATCAACTTGGCGAGCGACTTGAACACGCTGGCCGATAATCCGCTTGATACGCCCCGCCCCGCGCCGTTTCGGTTCGATACCGACGAGGAAGAGGGCGACACGGCGGAACTCGACCCGACGACCGCCCCGCCCCGCACGTCGCGCGCCGACCGCATGAACGATGGCGACAAAATCATGCCGCAGGCGGCGGCGACATTGGCGACCGAGGTGCAGCGCTCGCTCGATTATTATCGGCGCGAGTTTCCCAGCGCGACGGCGATCAGCCGCGTCCTGCTGACAACCAACGACCCGGAAGCGAGCGGCTTGAGCGAGTGGCTCGCCAACGCGCTTCGCATGGACGTTCGCGTTACCGAGCCGCCTGCCGATCCCGGCCTGCCGCGCGATACCGCCGACCAGTTGAAAGCCCCGCAGGGGCTGCGGTATCTGGGAGCCGTCGGTCTCGCTCTGCAAGCCCTGACGCCGGAATGGCAGCACGTGCCGCGCTTCAACTTGTCGTCCAGCGGAGCCGCCGCCCGCATTCCCGTGGAGCGCGACCGCCTGACGATTGTCATGATTACCGCCGCCTGCATCTTGTTCGGCGGCATCTTCTCCGGGCTGCTCATCAACCGCAACGCGAACGCGGAAAATCAAGATTTGCAGCGGATGCGCTCCACGCTGGGCGTGAAACAAAAAGACAACCTTAACCTCGCGCAGCGCATTTCCGACGAGAAAACGCTGACCTGGATCGTGAAAAGCGACAACCTGCCGGCTCCGGCCCTGCTCGACATCATCACGCAGCAGATACCGCCGGGCGTCGGCCTGACCAACATCACGATTGCGCGCAACGGGCATATTTCCATTGAGGGCGACGCGCGCAACACGGAAAACTTCAACCTGTATTATTTGAACCTGACGCTTTGCCCGCACTTCATCACGCCGCGCTACGAATCGCTGACGACCGATCCCAAAACGCGCATCACACACTTCAAGGTCGGGACCAGTCTGCGCGGCACACAGGACGCCCTCGCCCCGCGCACCGGCGCGCTGTAAGCGGAAGAACGCAATCCCTTTCAACCGTCTTCGCGGACGCAGCGACAATTTGGCGTAAAAGCCTTTGCGGACGCAATTTTGCAGACTCAACCACTTCCTGGCGCGAACGCTTTCCCGTCCGCGAGGACGCCAGCGAAGCGCGCGAAGCCTCCGTGCCGGGGCTTTTATAGCCCCGCACAAAAACTTGGCGCTTTACAAAGATTTTGTAGCCCCGGCTCACGTTTGCAAGATGGGTCTTTTACAGGCCCGGCTCAGGCTCGCCTCGCAGCCGGGGCTTAGACCGCCCCGGCATGCCCCGGCTTCGATTCGAGGAGAGTGAATCGCGTATGTCGCGTGTCAACTGGATGAGTATCGCGTCGTGGCTGGCGCTGGCCGTATGCGTGGTTCTGGCCTTCATGATCGGCTATTACAGCTGGAACAACCTTGCCAGCACGCGCCGGGAAGAAGAGGCGGTGAACCACCAAATCGCCCTGCAAGACGCACTCCTTCGAGCGCGGCAGCCGACCGGCCGCGACTTTTCCCGGACTTTCTTGGATGACGATGCGTTGGAAATTTTCATAGACGGTCTGCAAAAAAATATAATATCCAATAAACAAAACCAAAAAAGTTTCAAAAAGCAATCGAATTCCCGAAGATATTACCTCTTGC
>JBBRNU010000603.1:0-3190 GCA_038230115.1 Chthonomonadales bacterium
CGGGTTCGCCCTGCCCGCCGTCGTCGCGCTGACAAACGAGTGGCTGGCCTACGCGCTCGCGCCCGCGCAGTACCGCGAAGGCAAATACGAAGCCGCCATGTCCTTCTACGGCGACCAACTCGGCCCCACGTTGCTCAAGGGAATTAGCGCAGGGTTGGAAAAAAAGCGATAATCACGGTCAAACTGAATTTCGTCGACTCTGCCGCTTCTGAAAGCGTATCGAACGGGAATGAATGCCCGGTCTGAAAAGCAAAGCCCGCCTTCGCGGGCTGAATCCACCTTACCCCTGCTTCTCGCCTTAGGCAAGGCGAGGGAAGCGAAGGCGTTAGATTTGAGGGAACTGTGGGGTTTACCCTCATCCCCGGCCCTTCTCCCGTACAGGGAGAAGGGAGCGAAGGCAGTAACGTTTGCCTTCGCAGGGAGAAGATTGCCCCCGCGCATCGGCATGGCAGCCCGCGCCGGCGGGCTTCGCGTTTCAGAACGGGCAATCATTCCCGTTCTACCCCGTTCAACGAGCAAACGAACTTTCAAAGCGGGCTAGCGCAAAATCAGGGTCAGGCACTTGGCCGCGCCGCCCGCTTTCAGGAACTCCGACAGGTCTACGCCGTGAACCGTGTAGCCGCGCGCTTCCAGTTCGGCGGTGATTTGCGGGCAGCCGGACGGCAGGACGACATGCGACCCGACCAGCACGGCGTTGCAGGCGAAGCGCAGAGCCTCGGCCTCCACGACCGGGATGGTCTGAAAATTATCCTCGATGACGGCTCGCGCGTAGGGGTCGAACGCGCCGGGATAATAGACGACGGTATCGGGCGCGAGCGGAAACAGGCAGGTGTCCAGATGATACCAGCGGTCGTCCACCAGTTCCAGCGACAGGACGGGCAGGGCGAGCGCTTCCGACAGATAGCGATGCGAGCCGATGTCGCTGCGCTTGAGATAGCCCGCCAGGAGCGTCTCGCCCGCGAAAAGCGCGTCGCCCTCGCCCTCGAACTTGCAGCCGACCGGCAAAATCTGGACTTTATAGTCCTGCGCCTCGAACCACGCGCGGAAATGCGGTTCCTCGACCTGCCGTTGCGGATGGCGGAAGTTGGCGAGCAGGGCGTAGCGACCGCGCACAATTCCGGCATTGGCGGTGAATACCATGTCGGGGCAGTCGGGATGCTGCTCGACCAGCTCGACCGTCGCGCCGGTCTCTTCCGTCAGGACATGATACAGCTCCTGCCACTGCCGGGCGGCGAGCGCGACGTCGGGCGCGTTCTCCAATTTCATCCAGGGGTTGATTTCGTATTTGAGGGCATAGGCGGTCGGCGCGCACATCAGCAGGCGGGCCGCGCCGGGTTCGGGCGCGACAGCAGGGGCCGGGGCGGACGAAACGTCGGCGAGTTCTTCCAGCGCGCCCATAGAAATGACCGGAGCCATCGGAAGCAGGGAAACCGGCGGCTCGCTCAGAATCTCCGAAGGCATTGCGGGCGTTACAGAGGTCGTAATCATGGCTTCCCTCCTGGCAGGCGCGCGGCGAGTTCTTTCAAGAAAAACTCGCAGTCGGTGACGAGGCCGAACGCCTGATGCGTGCCTCGATCCAGCAATTTGATGACGGTATCGGCGTCGGCGTCCACGCAGAGCGTCTTGACCGACGCGGGCAGCAGGTTGCCGGTGGCGATGGAATGCAGGGTCGTGGCGACCATGAGCGCGACGCCGACGCCCTGCACCTTCGCGCGCATGGCGTCCTGCGCCTGAACGCTGTCGGTGATCACGTCGGGCAGCGGCCCGTCGTCGCGGATACTGCCTGCCAATACAAAATCCGTGCCAGTCGTGACGCAGGCGTGCATAATGCCGGATTTCAGCAGATTTTTTTCCACCGCCTGCCGAATGCCGCCCGCCGCGCGGATCGTGTTGATGGCGCGCAGGTGATGTTCATGCCCGTGCGTCATCGCCAGCCCGGTCGTCAATTCCACGCCCAATGACGTTCCGTACAAAGCGCGCTCGATGTCGTGCGTGGCGAGCGCGTTGCCCGCGAACAGAACGTCAATCCACCCGGCGTGAATAATCGCTTCGAGAGAGCCGCCCGCGCCGGTATGCAGAATGGCGGGGCCGCCGACGAAGAGGATTTTTTGCCCGGCCTGGCGCGCGGTCTGCATCGCCTGCGCGATGGCCTCGACGACCAGTTCTTTCGGGCGCTCGGTGGAAACCACGCTGCCCATGAACCCGAACGCATCGGTCGGGTCGCGGCGGTCGAGCGGCGTGACCCGCACGCCGGAATCGCCCACGACAATCGCCTGTCCCTGCCGCGTCTGGTGCATCGGAGTCGTGCGGGCGGTTTCGCCGTCCTCAGTCGTTTCCACGACAATGCCGCAGTCCATCTCGGTTCCAGTCACGGACAGCCAGCGTCCTTTCCGGCGCAGGGCGGTTTCCAGGTTCGTGGTGGCGTAAAAGCCTTCGGGAAACACGCCGTCGGCGGGCGCGGGCTGGGTGGCGGCTTCGCCCTCGCGCCGGTTCGCGCCGTGCTGCTGACACTCGTGCAAAATCAGGTCGAGCGCGGCCTGATCGGGGGCTTCGACGACAATTTCGGCGTGACTGATGTCCGTGCGTGTCGCGCCCACGGAAAAGCGGGTAATCTTATACTGGCCGCCGTCGCGCAGGATCAGGTCCAAGACCTTCGAGAGCGTGAGCGAGTCAATAATGTGTCCGTCCAGATAGAGCGTTTCGGCAGGCATAGGGCGCGGTTCCTTCGGGGCGAGCGCGCCGTCATTGGCGCGGCTTCGGTAATGCGAAATCAGTGGCGCGCGTTCGCGGTTCGCCGTCATGCCGCAGGGAGCGCGGCGTTCGCGGCCCGTCCGCCATTATCGGCCAGACGGCAGGCAATCCAAATCAGGGCCGTGTTAAAATCATCGTGTCCGGCGCGGGCGTCATGGGCGAGCGCGGGAGGCAAGCGGTCTTGCGGCGCGCTCAACGCAGGGAACAGCGCGGCCAATTTGCGGCGGGCGGCGGGATGAAATCGGGACGCGGGCGACGGGCGGACATGGGCGGGGGCCACTATATTATACTTTAGTTTTGTCCGTCTTGTTCCGGTTTGCTCTTGAGCGGCGCAGTGTCGAATGATTTACTCGCTCTACGCAGGCGAGTTGTTTGCCGGAACCTGCCGGGAGTTCAATTCCCGGCTCGCCCGGTTACGGACGAACTGCCCGCCTGCATA
>JBBRNU010000604.1:0-3188 GCA_038230115.1 Chthonomonadales bacterium
CGCCCGAGGCGATGGGGCGGTTCCGCTTTTTAGGGTGCTGCCGATCCTGTTCCACGTCCAGCAGGTCGTTGAACAGATAGACGCTGCCCGATGCAAAAGTGAACAGGAAAAACGCCGCCACGACGCGGCTCAGCAGCGTCGTATCGGAGAGCCGCCCGACGAACACAAGCGCCATGAAAACGAACAAATTTTTGTGGGCCTGATTGGGCCGAATGGCTTTTATCAGGGCGCGCAGCAGACGAAGGGGCGTATGCGCGGGCGGCGGTTCCAAGATCGGCGTCCTGTCCCCATCGGGCGGGACGCGCGTTTGCAGCGCGTCAGGAAGCATCGGCGTCATGGGGCGTCAGCGTGGCGGCGATGCGCGCGGTCAGGCTGGTCGTGGAGCGGCCTTCCACGAAGGGAAGGGTCTGGACTGCCCCGCCGTAACGCTCGACGATGGCGGTTTCGGGCAGCAGGGCGATGTGGTAATCGCCGCCCTTCGCGTGAATGTCGGGGCGGATCATTTCTAGCAGCGCTTCGGGCGTCGGCTCGTCGAACAGCGTCACGTAGTCCACGCAGGCCAGGGCGGCCAGCAGTTCCGCGCGCTCGGCTTCCGGCACGAACGGGCGGGTCGGGCCTTTCAAACGCCGCGTACAGTTGTCTGTATTGACGCCCACGACAAGCAGGTCGCCGAGCGCGCGAGCGGCCTGCAGGTAACGGGCATGGCCGACGTGCAGCACGTCGAAGACGCCGTTGGTCGAGACAATCTTTTGTCCCGCCGCCCGCCGCGCCGCCAGCGTCCGCTGCAATTCCGGCCACGCAAGAATGACTTCCCCCATAATTTCGTTTGCTTCCCTGCAAAGAGCGTTTACAAGTCCTCGCCCAGATAGGTTCCGTAGAAGCGCTGCACAAAGGCTCGATAATCCGGCGTGGCGATGATGTCGCGCCACCATATCTGATTTTCCACGTACCAGCGAACCGTATTTTCCAGGGCGGCGTCGAAATCGTAGGCCGGTCGCCAGCCCAAGTTTTTAAGTTTGTCGGCGTTGATGCTGTAGCGCCGGTCGTGCGCGCCGCCGCGCGGGTCGCCGATGCGCTTGATGAGCGATTCCGGCTTGTCGAGCAGATGCAGCAAGCGATGCGTGATGTCCAGATTGGTTTTTTCGCCGTCCGATCCGATGTTATACGCCTCGCCCAGCGCGCCGTGATGCAGGGCATGGTCAATGCCGGAGCAGTGATCCATCACGTAAACCCAGTCGCGCACCTGCTCGCCCGACCCATAGAGCGGCACTTTTTTGTCGTCCAGCAGGCGGGTCACAAAAAACGGGATGAGTTTTTCCGGGTACTGGAACGGGCCGAAATTGTTGCCGCAGCGCGTGATGACGGTCGGCGTGTCATACGTGATACGATGCGCCCGCGCCTGCATCTCGCCGCCCGCTTTGCTGGCCGAGTAGGGCGTGTTGGGTTCCAGCGGCGACTGCTCCGTAAACTGCCCGTCGTCAATCGTGCCGTAGACTTCGTCCGTGCTGACGTGCAGCATACGCTCGATTTTATGCTGCCGGGTCGCGTCCAGAAGTGTGAACACGCCGTACACGTCGGTTTGGATGAAGCTGCCGGGTTCCAGAATGCTGCGGTCGTTGTGGCTTTCGGCAGCGAAATTCACGATGAAATCCACGCCCTCGGCTTTGATAATGCCGTTGACGACCGTCTCATCCTGAATTTTACCCGGATAAAAGCGAAAGCGCGCGTTCGCGTTCGGGTCGTTTTGCAGGTCGGCGAGCGTGGACAGGTTGCCCGCATACGTCAGGGCGTCCAGAACGACGACGCGATAGTCGGGATGGGTCTGGAGGACGTAGCGGCAGTAGTTGCTGCCGATGAAGCCCGCGCCGCCGGTTACCAGGATCGTCCGGCTCATAGTTTGAACTCCGAGTCAATTTCTTCGTGGCGGATTTCATCAACCGGCTCTTTTTTGCCCGGCCCGGCGTACAGACGGTCGGGGAAATTCAGCACGGTCGCGTCGTTCGGGCCGACGTTGCGGTAGGCGTGAACCACGCCGGGCGGCACGACCAGGAACAGGGGATTGGCCTCGCCCGCCGTGAACACCTGTTTGACGCGCTCGCGTCCGGGCCGGTTTTCCCAGAGCGTAATTTCAAACACGCCGGAAAGGAACACGAAGCCGTCCGACTGGTCGCGATGCTCGTGCGGCCCACGCGCCACGCCGGGAAGCGTCAGCGAGAGATAGCCCATGGTGGGCGCGAAGCCTTCGGGCAGTTCATCGTCGCGATACAACTCGATAAGCCAGCCCCGCGCATCGGCGTGCCGCTTGAGGGGCCGGGCGATCACGCCGGGCAAAATCGTTTCCAAAGCATCCAGGGTTTCTATCGTCGTTGGCATTCGTGGGCGTTTCCTTATGATTTTCAGGACGAAATGATTTCAGGACGAAATGATTTCAGGGCGAATTCGCGTGATTTTAAGGCTGCGCGGGAACCGTAACAACCCGCACTTCCAGTTCCGATTGAATCTGGACGGGCGGCGCTTCGCCAAAGAGGGCATGGATTTCGCCGACCTTCAGGCTATCGGGCGCTGTCGAAAGCGAACGCTCGCCCAATTTGACGCCATCGCGCCAGACCGAGACCTGCCCGTTTTCGCCTCGAAACTCGATCCGATGCCAGTGACGGTCAGCGCGGGGCAGGGTCTTGCGGCTGGCGTCGATGAAGAACTCTTTGCCGAAGAAGACGCCCAGAACGTTGTACCAGGAGTCGGCTCCCGCCCAGCCGATCAGTGTTCCGGCGCTGTAAAGGCCGACACCGGTTCCCACCGTTCCCAGACGCCCATAGCGCACGTCGAAGGCGACCCGCCAGGCCGCCTGCTCCGTCGGCTTCCAGTTTGCGGTCGCCAGCGAATAGTCGGTTGTCGGCTGAAGGGTTCGCGGCTTGATGGTCAGCCGGTTCGGGCGAAACGCAACCCGACTCGCGCCGGTCGAGACCGTCCAGCGCAAATTTTCTGTGTTGCCGCTTCGGGGCGTTTTCACGTCGCTTCGGGGCGCTCCCGACGCCTGCGCGCAGCCCGCGCCTATCATCAGTATGGCAACCATCGGCAGGAAGGCGCTTTTCATATTTTTATCCCAACATCACTTACGCAAGC
Source organism: Chthonomonadales bacterium (assembly GCA_038230115.1). Classification (GTDB taxonomy): domain Bacteria; phylum Armatimonadota; class Chthonomonadetes; order Chthonomonadales; family Chthonomonadaceae; genus JBBRNU01. The sequence continues at coordinate 3,124 of JBBRNU010000604.1, forward strand.
GCGTTTGCCGGAGGTTGAAAACCCCCGGCAACAAAGTGCAGGCGGTTTGCCGGAGGTTGAAAACC
>JBBRNU010000605.1:0-3182 GCA_038230115.1 Chthonomonadales bacterium
GAACGATGTCGCCCATCGCGCTCAGTTTGATAATCAGCGCGCGGCGCACCGCGCTCGTATCCACGCGCATGGTTCCCGCGCCTGTATTTCCTCGCGTCCTCATGAGCGGCCCTGTCGCAACTTGCGGCCCGGCGTGTGGAGAATTTTCGCCTGCGACGCGCCATCGGGAAACACGCCCGGCGACGCCTTCCACCGATTGTGCAGCCACAGCCATTGCGTCGGGCAGCGACGAATCTGCACTTCCAGCCGGGCATTAATCAGCGTCATGACATTCACGATGTCCTCGTCGCGGCGGCCCGTCGGCGCGACCGTAACCGGCGGCTCGAACGTGATTTCAAAGCGGCCGTCCGCTCGTCGCGTACACCAACTGAAGAGCAGCGGGGCGCCGGTTTTGAGGTGGATGATCGCGGGGCCGTCTACGGTTCCGGTCGGCAGGCCCAGAAACGGCACGAACACGTCGGCGGCGTTTTGATCCGGCAGCAACCCGACAATCTCGTTTTTCTTCAGGCATTGCAGCACGGCCCGCGCCGAATTGCCCCGGTTGAAGACCTGCGCGCCGCCCTCTTCCCGCGTTCCGGTCAGCAGGCGCTCGGCTTGCGGGTCGTTGGCCCGCCGCGCCACGACATTGAGCCGATACCCGTGCGTCGTGAGCCAGCGCGCCATGAATTCCCAGTTCCCGAAATGCCCGGTCATCAGCATCACGCCCCGTCCCGCCTCGAACGCCCGAATCAGATTTTCCTCGCCCGCGACAATCGCCATGCCGTCCACGTCGGCGCGTTTTAGCTGCGGCATTTTTACAAACTCCACCGCCATCTCGCCGAAGTGCCGGAATACGGCCTGCGCCATCCGAAACCGCTCGCGCGCGTCATGCTCTGCGCCATACACCAGACCCAGATTGGTCAGGGCGACGCGGCGATACCGCCCGAGCAGGCGAAAGGCCACCCTGCCGAAGGCCCGCCCGACCCAGCGCGCCCCGCCGAGCGGCATGGCGCGCACCGGCTTGATCACAAGCGCCAGCAGCGCGCGGCCCGCCGACCGTTCCGCCCGTTTTCGCAGGGGCGTCGCCCGTTCCAAATTGTCCGCTTCCAGTTCCGCCATACTGTTGTCTTGCCGTGTATTACCGTGCTATTTCCGCGCGTTTCGCGTTCACGCATTCGGAGAACGGGATTGAAACCCCGTTCTGAAATGCACAGACCACCTTCGTGGCCTGCAATGCCAATGCCGAAGGCCAGAGCGCGTTTTCGACCCGCGCAGGCAGAAAAGACAGAGCGCATTTTCAGCCCGCGCAGGCAATCCGCCTTTAGCCCGTACAAGCCTGCGCGCTGTTGAGTCTTTAGCCCGCGCAGGCGGGCTATGCATTTCAGAACGGGGATTTATTCCCGTTCTCCGCATTTCAGAACAGGCGTTTATCCCGTTCATTCCCGTTCTCCGCTCCGTTCGTCCCCTGCGCTGCCGCCTCCAGAAGCGCCTGCAAAAATTCTGGCTCCCGCTCCACGCGCAGGGCGACTTCGAGCGTCAGCAGAGGCAATGGGCTTTTCAGCGGAGCCATTTTCACGGCGTCTTTTTCCGTCGTGACGACGGCCTCCGCGCCCGCCGCGCACGACTCGGCGAACACACGCTCCAGGTCGGCTAAGGTCAGCGCCCGATGGTCGCGAAACCGGAAACTCGCTGCCAGACGCGCTCCCAGCCCGGTCAGCATCGTCTCGAACGCGACCGGATTGCCCAGCGCGCACATCGCCCCGATTTTTCTGCCATCGAGCCAGGTCAGGGAATGTTCCGCGCCCCCGACGAGCGCGCGAAGCCCGGTCGGAGCCAGGTCGGCGTCGAAAATCGGACGGCCCGGCGCCAGTTTCCGCACCCGCGCCCGGACGGCCTCGGTCTGCGCTTCGCCCGCGCTCGCGACATTGGTCAGCGCGATCACGCCCGCCCGCTTTAGATGCGACGGCGGCTCGCGCAGCAGCCCGCGCGGAAACGTCCAGCCGTTGTCGAAAGGCGCGCTCGCGTTCAGCAAAACCACGTCCAGGTCGCGATGCAGCTGCCAGAACTGCATTCCATCGTCGAGGACGATGACGTCGGGGCGAAATTCCCGCACGGCGAGCGCGCCCGTTACCCGCCGATCTTTGCCCGCCACGACCGGAACGCCCGGCAGCGTTTTCGCCAGCAGAAACGCCTCGTCCCCGGCCTCTTTCGCCGACAGCAGGACGCGCCGCCCGTCGGAAACGACCGCGCAGCCGTATTCATTCGCGCCGCCATAGCCCCGGCTCAAAATCGCCGGACGCAGCCCCTGCGTCTGCAATAAACGGCAGACGCGCTGCGTCATCGGCGTTTTGCCGGTTCCGCCCGTCGTCAGGTTGCCGATGCAGATGACCGGGCAGGCCAGCCGCGTGCGCTTGCGAAGCCCCAGGCGATATGGCAGCAAATAGGTTTTCAGACCCGCGCAATAAACCGGGGCCAACGCGCTCATCGCCGTCCGCAGCGCGCTCGGAACCAGCCCGCGCCGCCCGCGCCCAACCGACAGCAGGTACGCTTCCAATTTTGCGCCCGTGTCTTTCTCGGTCGTCACCGTCAGCCATTCTCCGGCGTTGCGCGTCTCGATTTGGGCGCGCGGGCGGGCTGCGGCGTGCGCGCCGCCTGGTTCGCCAAATCCACGATAGCGGCGGCGTAGCGCGCCGACACGCCCCGGTTGGCGGCAATCAAGGCAAGCGCGCGAACTTCGAGGTTGGCGCGCAGCCCCTTATTATGCAGCAAACGCAGCCCCTCCGCCGCAAGAGTCTCGCCGTCCGCCACCTCGAACCCGACGCCCGCTGCCAGCGCCAGCGCCACTTCCGCGCGAATCGTCGCCGTGAGCGGCCCGAACAAAACCGGCTTGCCATGCGCGAGCGGCTGCAATAAATTCTGCCCGCCGCCCTGCTTCACCGGCGCGAAACTGTTGCCGACAAAAACGAGGCTGGCGACCGCGTAAACCCGCGCCAGTTCGCCCATCGTATCCAAAATGACGTGATGGGCGGGCGCGTCGGTTTCCAATAACTGTGTGCGGCGCTGCGGCGTCAATCCCGCCTGCCGCATCAAGTCGGCCACGCCGTCCGCCATGTCGAGCTGGCGCGGGGCGATCAGCAAACACAACTCGGCGAATTCGGCGCGCATGATTTTGTACGCCGCCACGACCTGCGCGGTTTCTTCCA
>JBBRNU010000606.1:0-3177 GCA_038230115.1 Chthonomonadales bacterium
ACGACTTGAACCGGCTCATCAATGTCCTGACGGATTATCGTAATCTGCCTGCCGCCGATCTGACCGGCTTCAACAAAACCTATACCGGGCTTGGCACCTTCGCCGCCGACACGCACGGGCCGGGCGGCGTTTCTAATGGCATCGCGCTGTTCCAGCCCAGCGGCTATGAGGCTGGCCCGCAGCTTCAGGCCATCAGCCAGGCCGGGTTCGTCAACGAGGCGGTTCCCAACCGCTCGGAATACGCCAGCTACTACGATCTTATTGGCGACGCCGTGGACGGATTGCAGGCCGCGCAGGGAAGCAGCGGCTACGCCGAAGGCGGCTGGCGCTACAGCATCAGCCAGTACGCCAACGATTCGGACGGCTCGACGGTCGCCTGGACGTGTATCGGTCTGCGCGCGGCGGAAGTGGCGAACCGAAACACGCCCGGCCCGGCCAGCGGATACAAGCCCGCCATTCCTGTCGCGCAGTTCGTGCGCGACGCCCTGAACCAGTTCTGGCTCAATGCCGATCAGACCGCGACGTCGCAGGTTTACGCTTACGACTACGGACGCGGCGGCGTCTATCACTACTTCGACCAGCTGGGCGGCATGGGTTACACGGTCGCAGGCTATGGTCCGAACGCCGGTAAAACCGGCGGCGGCCTGGTCGCGTTCGCGCTTGCGCTGCCCCGCGATGCGGGCGGCAATCCGATTTCCGACCAGCGCGTCAGCAACTCGCTCGGCTTTCTGTACCGCAACTTCAACAACTACGATTATAACTTCAACTGGTCGAGCGCCCGCGACGCCTATGGAATGTACAACATCCTCAAGGGGTTGAGCGAGTTCGGCGTTACGACCCTGACCGATCCTACCGGCTCCGCTGGCAACGACCGCGACGGGTTCGCGCTCGCGCCATTCAACTGGTTCAGCCGGTTGACCGACTTCATCGTCGGCACGTCCGACACCGACCTGGGCCACCAGACCTGGGGCGCCAATCTGGTCGGCTACGGCAGCGACGGACATTTCCTGTCCACAGGCTATCGCGCGGGCGAGTGGGGCGCTGGCAATTCCGACGGCAACGGTGGCGTGAACCTGATCACGGCCTGGGACATCGCGACGATGCAAAGCGCGGTCTTCGTGCCGCCGCCGATCCCCGTCATCTTCCACCCCAGCGTGGCCGCTGGCGAAACCTACATTCCCGTGCAGTTGAATGGCGCCGATTACTTCGCCGTCTTCGACCCGGCCACGTCTTACGAGTTGAACCCCAACGCCGCCATCACGCACGTTCATTGGGACTTCGGCGACAATTCGAGCGACGATTACGACCTGCCGTTCGCTTCGCCCCCCGGCGGCGCGGTTCCGGGAGCGCCCGGCGTGCATCCGGTCGGCAACCAGACCAAGCATCACTACACGACCGTCGGCGACTACACCGTCACCCTGACGATCACGGATACGGCTGGCACGTCCAACTCGGCCACACAGACGGTTCACGTCATTCCGGCTCCGTTCCCGCCCACCGCAGTTCTCGCCGTCACGCCGGTCGCCCCTTCGCGACAGGATGGCGATACGGTCGGCGTGCTGGCGGACGGCACGGTCAAACTGACCATTGACGCTTCGGGTTCGTTCAACATCGGCGCCGACAGCGTCCTCGCGCCCAAGAACGCCAAGGGCATCAGCGCCTTCGCGTTCGAATGGCCGACGCTCGCGGGCGGCACGGTTGTCAGCGACCCGATCAGCGCGTCCGGCCCCTTCAACAGCGGCCTGTCGGAATCGCCCCTGCTCTTCGATGAGGGCGCGGACGCTTCGGGCAGCGGGCTGAACCCCGGCTCCAAAGCCGCCACTCAGGTCTACACGTTCCAGTTCGACCCGAACAATCTGCCCAGCGCCATCACGCTGGCGCTGACGGTCACGTCGAACATCGTGCAAACCAACGGGCAGCCGCCCAAAACGGCCACCATCTTCACGCAGATTTTCTTGAAGAAAAACGCCGACATCAATCCGGGCCGCGTCCTGCTCAAGGGTCTCTACGTGCATAATATCACGGACACGACGGCCATTGTCAGCTTCGACACGACGGACGGAGCCAACACGCCGATCAACACGACCGCCGTTGTCACGGTTGGCGGACACCCGGTCTCGGACGGCCTGTCCGGCAAGCATCATGACATCGTGCTGACCAGTCTGACGCCCTTCACGACCTACCACTACACGGTGAAGGCGACCGACAGCTTCGCGAACTCGATCACCACCAGTGACGCGACGTTCAAGACGCTGCCCACCGGCACGGTCACGCTGCAATTGACCGGCTCGAAGGGCGCGCACACCAGCAGCCTGATCGAGACCATCACGTACAAGATCACCAATACCAGCGTTTCGGATGCGGTGAGCTTCAACATGAGCGGTTTCGTGGCGAACAACGGTGTCACTTTCAACAGCGTCGTCGGAACCGTGCCGACCACGATCCCCGCCGGAACCACCATCTCGGTCGCGGTGAAGTGGAACCTGCCGTCCTTCCCGTTCGGTCCGAACAACAGCAACAAGTTGGGCTGGAGCTTCCTGGCGACCTGGAAGAACAGCGCGACGCCCGCGGCCAGCTACTCGAAGTCTATCTCCGGGGCGCTGATCGTGCAGCCCATCAGTCAGTAGGAACGACTCGCTTCCGAGCGGAGCCTGCCGCCGTCGCATTTCGCAGGCTCCGTTCCTCATCTTCCGCCTCGCCTTGACAAGGGTCGCCGCCGCGCCGCTGAATTCGCCCGATAGGGGCTTTCAGCGGTTCGGCGAGGGGCTTATCGCAAGGCGGCAGGGCGGGCTATTATAACGAAAGGCAATGAATCTTATGCGCGCATGGAAATGGAAACAAATGCTGGCGGCGGCTGGCGTCGGGGCGGTCCTTCTGCTGCCCATCGCCGGAAATACGCAGGTGGCGCACATCTGGAGTTTTCAGATGCTCGACAGCTCCAGCAACGCGCTGGCCGGCTCGCTGGATATAAACCTGGGTTCGTTTACCGCCGGATCGCTTCCGACCGGAAAGACGGTAGACGTTTTTGGCCGCGTCACGAATCTGAAGCCCTCAACCGGCTCCCTCTCCGACAACCTGTCCCTGGCCGCATTCAGCGTGTCCAGCTCATCGGGCATTGACGGTCAGCCGTATTTCGCCACGAATGGCGGTTCGTTCCCGCCCTTCCTGCTCGATCAG
>JBBRNU010000607.1:0-3177 GCA_038230115.1 Chthonomonadales bacterium
AGGAACACAGAGAGGCCATTAGGCCTGCCTCCTGCACAGCGAAAGGCTGTCGCTGCGAGGCTGCTTCCGATGACGGCTTGCTTGTCCTTTGCAGGGGATTGGTGGAACAGCGCGTCGAACGTGATGGTAGAACGGGATTGAAACCCCGTTCTGAGATGCGAAGCCCGCGTAGGCGGGCTTAATCCGCAATGCCGATACGCCAAGACGAACTTCTCGACTGCCGCAACGCGCCCGCCCCATGCCTTCGCTCCCTTCTCCCATGCAGGGAGAAGGGACGGGGATAAGGGGTGACCCAAGAGTTTCTTCAACCCCGCCGCTCTCGTTCCCCTCTCCTTATACAAAAAGGGGGGCCGCCAGCCAAGCGTGAGGGAAGTTTAAAAGCGTCCAGCGCTTACTCGCCCTGCTCGGCATAGGCTTTGGCTTCCGGCCCGGCATTGGCATATTCGGCCCACTTATTGCAGGCGCTCGACCCGCTGACGAGGAGCGCGACCGCCTGCAGTTGCGGATACAGGCAGCGCGCAATCTGGCCCGTCAGCGCCGTCGGGCGGGTGTCTTCCAAATCCCAATACCGGCAGGTCAGACAGACGCCGACCTTTTCGGATTCGGGCAGGGTTTCGGCTTTCTTAGCCTCCTGGAAATGCTTGTAGGTTGCCATCGTGATCGTCCTTTCCAATTATTCAATTTCCCAGCCCTGAATCAACTCAAGGCGGGTTGGTTTCGTCAACGGCGGTTGGACGCGCACGGTCGCCGAGATGTTCCGGGCCGACAAGCGCCGGGCGCAAAGCGGTTTTTTGCAGCAGACCCCAAAATAATCGGAACGGGCGTGAACCTTTTCGTTCCCGCGTGTCCCCAATACGGCAGAGGGCCACACTCCCGAACGGCGGGCAGGCCAGGCGAAGGACACAGGAGCCGATGCAAAACGAAAAACAAATTGTGCGGCGGATACAAAACGGCGACGGGCAGGCGTTCGCGCAGGTCGTGGACGCCTACGGCCCGCAGATTCACCGGCTGGTGCGGCGCTACGTCGCCAATCCCGCCGACGCCGAAGACGTGACGCAGGAGATTTTCTGCGAGGCGTACCGCAGCCTGGGCGGTTTTCGGGGCGAGTGCGCGCTGATGACCTGGATGTACCGCCTGGCCGCGCGCCGCTGCCTGCGCCATTGCAAGCGGCAAACTCCCGACCATTTGCCTCTCGACGAGCAGGTTATGGAAACCCTGTCCAGCGGCGAGGACGAGCGCGGCAATCCGATGCGCGCGGCCCTGCGCGGCGAACTGTCCGATCAGGTGCAAACCGCGCTCAGTCGGCTTTCCGCGCTGCATTACGATGTCGTCGTCCTGTGCGAGCTGCACGGCCTGACCTATCAGGAGTGCGCGACGGCGCTGGAAATTCCGGTGGGAACGGTGAAGTCGCGGCTTTCGACCGCGTTCCGCCGTTTGCGCGAAAGTCTGGGCGCGTATGTGCTGAACGCGCCGGAGCCGCTGTGCGCGGACGGCAGGGGAGGCCCAACGCCATGAACCGATGCGAGACCCTTCAAAACGACTTGAAAGCCTATGTGGACGGGCAATTGCCGCTGCCGCAGCGACTTGCGGTGCGGTGGCACGTCGGACAGTGCGCGGCCTGCCGCGCGGAGATAAATGCGATGGAACAGATTGGCAAAGACCTGCGCGCTAACGACCCCAACCAATGGACGCCCGACCTGCGCGCCAAAATTCTGGCGGGCGTCTCGGAAACCGCGCCCCTGACGGCGGGAACAGAGGGATTACAGGGGCCGGAAGGCATGGAAGGCGCGATTGGCGCGGACGCGCCCGCCGCGCCGCTCTCGAAATGGCGGCGCAAGCCGATGCTGCTGTGGGGCGCGACCTGCGCGGCAGCGGTCTCGTGGTTCATCTTCTACCCCGCCGTCACGCGCCTGACCAATCTCAGCCCAGGCGTGAGCGAAGCGAGCAGCGCAAAACAGACCGGCGCAAACCTCGACCTGAATGCGCCACGCACAAAGAGCGCGCCAGTAGGCGCGTTCGACGAAGAGGGGCCGCGAGGACCGCAGGGGCCGCAAACGCAATCGGCAGCGGACAGCGCGGGGGCGTCCGTTGACGGTCGGGTCAGGCTTTCGGCGCCGCGCGCATTGCCCGCGTTATCGCAACCCGCCTTGACGTCCGCGGCTCCCGCGTTTGGGCGCGCTTATGGCGGCAATGGACTGGCTTTCAAAGCGAAATCGTCCGCAGGCGTAGGAGCCGGGGCGGACAAAAGCGCGGCGGATGAGAGCGACACCCGCCAGGTGCATAAGGAAGCCGACATCAGCGTCGAAGTAGACCGGCCCGAAGAAAAAAGCCAGGTCGTCGAACAGATGGTCAAGGACGCGGGCGGTTACGTCGCCAACAACACGGTCGAAACCGAAGAGAACGGCGTAAAGTCGGCCTCGCTGACGACGAAAGTGCCGGTAGACGATTTCGAGAACTTCCTCGGCAAAGTCGCCAAATTGGGCGACGTGAAGGCCAAAACCATAAACGGCGAGGACATCACCGAACAAATCTCCGACCATCAGGCGACAACGCAAACCCTGAGCGACGAGGAGCGCGAGACCGAAGCGCGTCTGCGGCAGGGCGAGGGCCGGACGCAAACCCGGCAGGATCGCGAAACGATGCGCGAACTTCGCATTCGCATCGCCCAGACGCAGGCCCGGCTCAAGGCGCTTCGCAAGCAGGCCGCGCTCGCCACGATTACCGTCCAACTGCGCGGCAAGCCCCCGGTCGTCGCACCGCCTAAGCAGGCCGGTTTTCTGGATGATGTGAACGAGGCCAGCCACAGCGCCCTGCTGTCCTTCAAGGAGGCCGCGAAACTGCCCGTCCTCACGATCATCTGGATTGTCGCCTACGCCCCCATCTGGATCGGTCTGGCCCTCGCGTACCGCTACGCCGTCCGCACATAAAGGCGGCCAGGCGTCCGTTTCCAAAACAAGCCGCCCTTCCATTCTGCGGAAGGGCGGCTTTGCGCGGCCGGCTGGCGGAAGGCGCCGAAATAAATTTTGCAGTGGGCGACGAAATGAATTTCTTCGCTGTGTAGCCTGCGGCGGTGCGTCCTTCGGACACGACAGGCAGCGCAACACTCTGCGCGGTTGGCATCGCGTCCGAAGGACACACGGCGGAACGCCACCAGCGAAGAAATTCATTTCGTCGCTA
>JBBRNU010000608.1:0-3174 GCA_038230115.1 Chthonomonadales bacterium
GCTCAATCCCGTTTGTGCGGGCTTTACAACTCCTGCCGGGAGTTTTAACCCCTTGGCGTTCAGGCTTCGCAATTCCAGACTGTAGTCGCAGTCCTGTATCGTCCGCCGACCGGCAAGCGGCCTGGCCTGCGCTGTCTTCCTTATTGGCATCCGCTCGCGTTGACAAAGGAACGGGGAGGCGGTATAATCCCCGATGGTTTGCTGCTTTCATCGGCTGGACGTTTGCCCCGCTCTCATTTATTCCGCTCAGGCATTTTGCGCATTCCGCCCCCGCAACGCGGGCGGGAGGAGGGTTCACCATCTATGGCTGCTGCGATTTCCATCCAGGGCCTCACCAAAAAGTACGTCGGCGTGTCGCAGCAGGTCACCGCCGTCAACAACCTGACGCTCGACGTGCAGGAAGGCGAAATTTTCGGGTTTCTGGGACGCAACGGCGCGGGCAAAACCACGACCATCAAAATGCTGCTCGGCCTGATTTTCCCGACGGCGGGCGACGCCACTATCTTAGGCAAGCCGATGGGCGACAACGCCATCAAGGCGGAAGTTTCCTACTTGCCGGAAGAGACCTATTTCTACGACTCGATGACCGGCTGGGAACTGCTCGACTTCTACGCTCGCCTGTTTCGCATTCCCGAACCGGAGCGCAGTCGGCGCGTGAAACTGGCGCTGGAAAAAGTGCGCCTGCAGCCGGAAGCCTGGAACCGCAACGTGCGCGGCTACTCCAAGGGAATGCGGCAGCGCACCGGCATCGCGCAGGCGCTGATCAACGACCCCAAACTGCTTTTCCTCGACGAGCCGACTTCGGGACTCGACCCTATCGCCCACGCCGAACTGCGCGATATCGTCGCTAGCCTGAAGGACGAGGGCAAAACGGTCTTCCTGTCTTCGCACCAACTGGCCGACGTGGAAATCATCTGTTCGCGCGTCGCCATCATTCACCGGGGCAAGCTGCTCCGAACCGGCACGATCCGCGAACTGATTTCGGGCGAGCGCACGGAAATCACCGTGCAGGGCCGCGAGCTTCAAAACGGAATGGTGGAGCGCCTGCGCGCTCTGGTTCCCATGCTGGAGTCGGACGGCAGCGACACGCTGCGAATGTCGAGCGACAGCAGCGAAAAAGTCAGCGCCGTGATTGATCTGGTGCGCGGCGCCAAAGGGCAGATTATCTCCATCGTGCCGCACCAGCGCACCCTGGAAGACGTATTCGTCGAAACGGTACGCGCGGAGGAAGGGGTTTAACTATGGGAGTTTCTCTGGCGATTGCCCGCCAAACCGTGCGCGAGGCGCTGCGCCGCCGCGTGATGTGGGTATTTCTTATCAGCGGGGTTTTTCTTATCGCGCTCGGCCCGGTCTTCGGCTTCCTCAGCCCGAAAGACAGCCAGACCGTGCTGCGAAGCCTGGGGCTGGCCGCCATTCTGCTGGCCGGACTGTTCATCACGATTGTCACCTGCATTTATCTTATCCCGACCGAAATCGAGCGCCGCACGATTTATACCGTTCTGTCCAAGCCCGTGCAGCGCTATGAATTCGTCCTGGGCAAATTCATGGGCGGCTTTGCGACCGTCTTCATTAACATCGCCGCGATGGGCGTTGTTTTCCTCGCCATGATCTACTTGCAGGAACGCCACGTGCCGCCGGAAATGTTCAAGGGCGTCGTCATGACGTTCTTCCAGATGATGCTGCTGGCCGCGCTCGCCATTTTCTTCTCGACGTTCGCCACGCCGGTCGTGAACTTCTTTCTGTCGTTCGGCATCTTTCTGGTGGGCAACCTGTCGAGCGTGACCGAATCCCTGACGACCAACCGCAACCCGGTCGTGAAGGGGGCTGGCACGATTATTCATTACCTGCTGCCCAACTTCGGTAACTTCAACATTCAAAACTCGATCATCCATCCGACGATCGAAGTTGCCAACGAGAACGTCTTCATTCTGCAAAACGTCGTGTACGCGATTGTGTACTCGCTGGTTTTGCTGACGCTGGCGGTTCTCATCTTCGACCGGCGGGAGGTGTAGCCCGATGTCTTCTCCAACGTTGACGAAACGTTATTCGCCGGAAATACTTCGGCGGCGCACGCCCCTGACCGTCGCGGTCGTCGGTCTGCTCCTCGTTTCCGCCGTGTTACAGCGCGCGATTGACCCGACGGCCAAGCTTTACCACGTCGGCGAAGGCAACATCACGCGCGCCAGCAGCGGCCTGAACAATGAGTTCCTGATCCTGCCCCTGCTCGGTTTTCGCGAAGCCGCCGCCGGTCTGCTCTGGGTGCGCTGCGACGAGTTTTTCCACAGCGGCGACTACGACGCGATCCTGCCGCTCGTGCGCCTGATCACCTGGCTCGACCCGCACGCCGAGAACGTGTTCGTGACCGGCGCGTGGCATCTCGCCTACAACTTCACCGACTCTTCCGAGCGCTCCGACCGCCGCTATATCGCGCCGTCGCAGGCGCTTCTCGACGAGGGAATTATCAATAACATGAATATTCCCGACATCAAGTTCGAGAAGGGCTGGGAGAATTACGACAAGATCAAGGACTTCATAGCCGCCGAACGCGCGTTCAAACTGGCGATTGCCGGGCCGCGCGGCGACGAATCCGGCATGAAGGGCAGCGACGATTATCCGTATGCCTCGCCGCTCAAAACCCATCATACGCTCGCGCACACCTACGAAAAGCAGGGCCGCATTCCCGAAGCCCTGGCCGAATGGAAGCGCGCGATAGCCCGCAGCGACAAAATGCTGGCCGCCAACAAGGACGATCAGGCGACCAAGCAGATGCGCGCGGCGGAAATGCATAACTACCAGATTACGCTCCAGCGCTACTACGACCGCTACACGACGAAGAACCATTCGGCGGTCAACGCCTCCACATATCCCGCCGTCCTGCGTCCCGCTCCCAACAATCCCAAACCGCAGCCCTGGGACGTGAGTCTGGTTCCCCAAATCGAGGTTGTCCGGCCCAAAGTGCTGAAAGTGTCCGGGCAGTTCAATACCGCCGACGGCTCGCGCGTGGACTTGAAGGTCACGGACTTCGATTATACCGAGCGGCCCATCGGGGCCACGCTCAACAACTTCGACATTGACCTGAGCCAGACGGTTTTGATGGACGCCCTGGCGGTTCGCAAGAACCACTTCGAGCGCGAAATTGACATGAGCAAAGACCCGAAAATGTACGGCTTCAAC
>JBBRNU010000609.1:0-3171 GCA_038230115.1 Chthonomonadales bacterium
CAACGTTTTTGTTTCGCACGCCCCCTTCCCCGGTGGGGAAGGGGGCCGGGGGGTTAGGTAAGTCGCCTTCTCATTCGCCACCTTCCTTCCAAACGCCTGCTCCGCCGTTGACTTTCCGCCCGCAAACGTCTATAATTTTGGCAGTCACGCATCGCGCGGGGCGGCGTCTTTTCTGAAGGGGGCGCACAGGAGGGAACGGTTGAGGGCGACAACAATGCGCGCGGCGGTTTATCGCGGCCCGAATGACGTGCGGGTGGAAACCCTGCCCGTGCCGGAAATCGGCCCGCGCGAGGTTCTTGCGCGCGTGGCCTGCTGCGGCGTCTGCGGAACCGACCTGAAAAAAATTCATCATGGGCTGGTCGCCCCGCCGCGCGTGTTCGGACACGAAACGACCGGAACCATCGCCGCCGTCGGAGCCGAAGTCGCCGGGTGGCGGGATGGCGACCGCGTTATCGTGAATCACCATGTTCCCTGCCAATCGCCCGACTGCTACTATTGCCTTCGCGGGGCGTTCGCGCAATGTCCGACCTACAAGCGAACCGGCGCGACGGCGGGCTTCGAGCCGTCCGGCGGCGGGTTCGCCGAATACGTGCGCGTCCTGGAGTGGTGCGTTCAGGGAGGGCTGACGCGCATTCCCGATGACGTGAGTTTTGAAGAGGCCAGTTTCGTCGAGCCGCTGAATACCTGTTTGAAGGGCGTGCGGACGGCGGGAATTCGTCCCGGCGACACGGTTTGGGTCATCGGGCAGGGGCCAATCGGCCTGCTTTTCACCCAACTCGCCGCCCTCGCCGGGGCTTGCGTGGTGGCGACCGACCGCTACGCGCATCGTCTCGCCCTCGCCCGCGACCTGGGCGCGACAATCGCGCTGAACCCGGATACGGAAGGCGTGGGGAAGGCGATTCAAGCCCTGACCGAAGGGCGCGGGGCCGATCTCGCGATTGTGGCCGTGCCGAATACCGCTGTCGTCGCCCCGGCGTTCGCGGCCCTGCGCCCAGCGGGGAAAGTCCTGCTTTTCGCCCAAACGCGGCAGAACGACCTGATGGAAATTGACGCCGGGGCGGTTTGTATGCAGGAAAAAGCCCTGCTCGGCGCGTATAGCAGTGATATTACGCTGCAGGACGAGACCGCCGACCTGATTTTCACCCGGCGCGTTCGCGTCACGCCCCTGATTTCGCATCGGTTCGCGCTGGAAGACATCGCTTCGGCGCTGGAATTGGCGGCGCAGCCCCGCGATAACTCCTGTAAAATTCTGGTGACGCCTTGACCCCATCCGCAACTTCTGCAACGTCCGTGCAACGCGACCGGGAAATTTCCGATTTCGCGTTCGCAGCCGCGCCCGATTCCGAAACCGCCGCCCCGTCTCAGGCGTCTCCTACAATGACCGGGGCCGTGCTGTACGGCAGGCAGGACGTGCGCGTGGCGACGGTCGCGACGCCCCCGGTCGGGACGGGCGAGGTTCGCGTTCGCATCATGGCCGCCCTGACGTGCGGCACGGACGTCAAAGTCTATCGGCGCGGCTACCATGCGCGCATGATCCGTCCGCCCGCCCTCTTCGGCCATGAGTTCGCCGGGGTCATCGAGGCCGTCGGCCCCGACGCGGCCGCGTGGCGCGTCGGGCAGCGCGTCGTCGCAGCCAACTCCGCGCCCTGCGGCGACTGCTATTACTGCCGCCGCGATCTGGCCGAATTGTGCGAAGACTTGTTGTTCCTGAACGGAGCGTATGCGGAATATATCACGATTCCCGCCCGCGTCGTCGCCAAAAACCTGCTGCCGATCCCTTCTCACGTGGCATTTGCCGAGGCCGCGCTGACCGAGCCGCTCGCCTGCGTCGTTCACGGCATGGAAGCGGTTCCGGTCGCGCCCGGCGAGACCGTCATCGTTCTGGGACTGGGGCCGATTGGCCTGCTTTTCGTTCGTCTGTGCAAGCTGGCCGGGGCGCGGGTTCTGGCCTGCGGACGGCATGGCGCGCGGCTGGCCCTGGCCGCGCAACTGGGGGCCGACGAGGTTTTCGACGCGCGCGAGGTCGCTGATCTGACCGAAACGCTGCGGGCGCGCACCGAAGGCGGGCGCGGCGCGGACAAGGTGATCGAGGCGGTCGGAACGCCGGAAACCTGGGCGATGGCCGTCGCGCTGGGCCGCAAAGCCGCGACCATCAGCCTGTTCGGAGGCTGCGCCAAAGACAGCGTTCTGGCCCTGAACGCCGACCGTATCCATTACGACGAGTTGAAACTGGTCGGCGCGTTCCATCACACGCCCGCCGCCATTCGGACGGCCCTGCGCTTGATCGCCGACGGACAGGTTCCCGCCCGCGCCTTCGTGCAGGAACACGCCGCCCTGCGAGATTTGCCCGACGTTCTGGCTGCGCTCAGTCAGGGCGGCGGCACGGTCAAGGTCTGCATCGCGCCTTGAAAGCGGCCTGAAGCGTTGCCTGCGCCCGGAAAGCGGAGGGGGCAAAGCGCAATTCAATGGTTTCTCTTGCGCTTTCGGGGCGGTTGGGCCTATAATAAAATGGATTTGGTTGCCGCTCTCGTGCGTGGAAAGGACGCTTGCCGGATGAACCCTGTTACGAAACAATGCCCGAAGTGCAGCGCGGCGGTCGCGCCCGATACGGCGTTCTGCGCGCAATGCGGCCACTCGCTCGCCGTTCGCTTTTTGCCGTCGCAGGCCGCGCGCAAAACCTGTGAAACCTGCGGGTATACGCTCGGCTCCTTCGACAGCGCCTGCCCCCGTTGCGCCGGCGCGCGGCAGATGCCCGCCCCGACGGTTCCGGGAGCGATTGCGCCCAACGCCTACGCGCCCCCGCCCGCGCCGATGTCCAACCCGTACAACCCGCTCGCTTCCGCGCCGCCCGCTGGCCCTCTCGCCGCGTACACGCCCGCCGCGCCCGCGCAGATGCCGCACGTCCAGTGCGCGTCGTGCCGCCAATGGGTTCCGCAGGGAACGAGTCAATGCCCGTACTGCGCGACGGTTTTTGCGCCCGCGCCCTATGCGCCCACGCCCGCGCCTTACGGATATGTCGCCGCCAATAACCAGGCTCCGGTGCAGCAGGTCGTGATCCAGAATATGCCCGCTTATGCGCCGGTTCCCTATCGCTCCAACAAGGACAAAACCACCGCCGGGCTGTTCGGCATTCTGCTGGGCAGTTTCGGCGCGCAGCACTTCTATATGGGC
>JBBRNU010000610.1:0-3169 GCA_038230115.1 Chthonomonadales bacterium
CCCCTTCCCCGGTGGGGAAGGGGGCCGGGGGGTTAGGTGCATTGCCCTCCCACCGGGGAAGGGGGCCGGGGGGTTAGGTGGATTGGCTTTGAAGAAGGGCCGGGGGTTAGGCGAATTGCGTCCGCCGGGATGACGTGTTATAATAGGGAGCGCCGCCTTCCTGATCCAGGAAAGGGCGATAATGTTTGAAAGGCAAGGTCGCCGACGATGAGAGCGCAGCCATGAAAAGCGCCGTTCGCTTGTTTGCATTTCGCAATATGCTTCGAGTCGCCGGTCTGAGCGCGCTGCTCCTCCTGCTCCTGAGCGCGGGCTGCGGCACGGGCCGGAAGCCGCCGGTCACGCTGCGTTTCTGGAACGGGTTCACCGGCCCGGACGGGCGCACGATGCTGAAGTTGGTCAAGCAGTTCAACGCGGAAAACCCCGACGTGGACGTGGTAATGCAGCGGCTGGAATGGGCCACCTACTACAAAAAACTCTTTGTGGCGGGCATCGGCAACCGCGCCCCGGAAGTCTTTGTGCTGCACACGAACGCCCTGCTGCGCTTCGCCGAGGCGCGCTTCGTGCAGCCCCTCGACGCGCTGGTCGGGCCGGGCAGCGGTCTGGACTCCAACGACCTCGACCCCAACGTCTGGCGGGCTTCGCAGATTCACGGGCAGCACTACGGCTGGCCGCTCGACGTGCATTCGATGGGGATGTACTACAACCGCAAACTGTTTCGCGAGGCCGGGATTGTAGACGCGCAGGGCGAGCCGACGCCGCCCCGAACCGGCGCGGAATTTATGTCGGCCCTGCGAAAGCTGACGAAAGCCAGGGGCGCGAATGGCTCTCCGCAATGGGGCTTCGTTTTTGCCAACCCGTCCGGCGTGGCGTATACGTTTATGCGGCAGTTCGGCGGCGAGATGTTCACGCCTGACCAATCGCGCTGCATCGTCAACAACCCGCAGAACGTCGCGGCTCTGCAATACTGCGTGGATTTGATCCGAAAGGAAAAAGTCGCGCCGCCGCCCGAAGGCTTCGACGCCTGGGTCGGGTTTCGGCAGGGCAAAATAGGGATCGCGTTCGAGGGCATTTATATGCTGTCCGACCTGCAAAAGCAGGCCGACCTCGATTTCGCCGGGGCGCCGGTTCCGCAAGTTGGCGCGAACGCCGCGACGTGGACAGGCTCGCACAATCTTTGTCTCCGAGCGGACATCACGCCGACGCAGCGTCAGGCGGCGATGCGCTTTATTCGGTTTCTTGCCGACCACAGTCTGGATTGGGCGGCGGGCGGGCAGGTTCCGGCCCGGCGCAGCCTGCGAAGCGCGCCCCGCTTTCAGGCCATGTCGGTCCAGTCGCAGTTCGCCAAGGAAGTCCCCTACGCCAATTACACGCCCCAACTGCCGTTCATTCTGGAATATAATGCCGAATTCGATTACGCCATCGAGCGCGCGTTGCGGGGAACCGTGACGCCGCAACAGGCGCTGGACGACCTGGCCGCCAACGTCAACAAAATCATCGAGCGGCGGCGCGAGGATTTGCAGCTGGCTCACGCCGCGCAGGGAGGCGCGTAATGACGCCGGTCATCCAGAACGCGCGCCGGGGCGCGACCCGCGCGAACGGCCTGCGCCGCTATGCCGGGTATCTCTTCGTCCTGCCCTACTTGCTGCTGTTCGGCGGCTTTCTCGTCCTGCCCCTGTTCTACGGCCTGCAACTCAGCTTCTTCCGGTGGGAACTGTTGTCGCCCGCGCCGCCGCAATTCATCGCCCTGGGCAATTATCGCGAGGCGACCGGCGACCCGTATTTCTGGCGGGCGGTCGGAACGACGCTGCGCTTCGTCGTCTTTTCCGTGCCGTTGACGGTTATCATCGCGCTTGGAGTCGCGGTTGGCATCAACAGCATTCCGCGCCGTCGTCAGGCGTTTTATCGCGCCGCATTTTTCCTGCCGACGATGCTGACGATCAGCGTGGCGGCGATTTTGTGGCGCTGGTTTTATAACACCGAGTTCGGCATTTTCAATGCCTACCTGTCGAAAATCGGCGTGTCCATTCCCTGGCTCACCGATGCGAACTGGGCGATGGTCTCGATTATCCTGATGACGCTCTGGTGGACAATCGGCGGGCCGATGGTGATTTTGCTGGCCGGGCTGCAAAACCTGCCCGACCACTATTACGAGGCGGCGCGCATTGACGGCGCGAACGCCCGGCAGCAGTTCTGGTTCGTGACTCTCCCGCTCCTGCGCCCCGTCCTGCTGTTCACCGTCGTGCTGAACATCATCGGGGCGTTTCAGGTCTTCGGCCAAACGTTCATGATTACCAGGGGCGGGCCGGAGTTCGCGACCCGCTCGCTGGTGCATTACATTTACGAGACCGCGTTCAACAATTACCGGATGGGCTACGCGGCGGCGATGAGCTGGCTCCTGTTCCTCATCATCGGCGTGTTTTCCATCGCGCAGTTTCGCCTGATGCGGGAAAAGTAGGGACTCAGGGTATGGCGACTTCGCAAAGGACAAGGGGTCCCGTTTCGGAGAGCGCGGCGCAAACCGGGCCGCCCCCCGCGCCGGCCCGGTTGACCCGGCTGGGGGGCGAGGCGCTGGTATTGCTGCTCGCGCTGCTGTTCATAACGCCGATTGTTCTGATTCTCATCACGTCGTTCAAACCCGACGCCGAGATCATCAAGTTCATGGGCGTGTTTCCGCGCCATGCGACGCTGGGAAACTTTCAGGAAATTTTGGGTCGCCCGGAAGAGATACCGATTTTCCGCTGGTTCGGCAACAGCCTGTTCATCTCGTCTTCGATCACCCTGCTCGTCCTGACCGTTGATTCGCTGGCGGCGTATGGGCTGGCCCGCCTCGACCTGCCCGGCAAAAAATGGGTCTTCGGAATTATCGTCGCCACGATGATGGTTCCGGGCCAGATTTTGCTGGTTCCCGTCTATCTCATTTTGAACCGTCTGGGCTGGCTGGACACGCCATTCGCGCTGATTATTCCGGCGGGCGCGGGCGCGTTCGGGGTCTTTCTGCTGCACCAGTTTTTCCTGGGAATCCCCAAAGAACTGGAAGAGGCGGGCGCGCTGGACGGCTGTTCGCGGCTGGACATTTACTGGCGCATTCTGCTGCCGCTCTCGAAACCGGCCCTCGCCACACTGGGCATTTTCACCTTCATCGGCTCGTGGAACGATTTTGTCGGCCCCC
>JBBRNU010000611.1:0-3169 GCA_038230115.1 Chthonomonadales bacterium
CGGCTGCACTTCGATCAGGTGCGAAAAGCCGACCGAAAGCTGCAGCGTCTGCCCGACCATCGTGGCGCGGAAGCCGACGCCCTGAATTTCCAGCTGCTTCTCGTAGCCCTTCGTGACGCCCTCGACCATGTTGGAAACCAGGGTGCGCGTCAGGCCATGCATCGCGCGGTGCGCTTTTTCTTCGGTCGGGCGCTCGACCAGGAGCGTGCCGCCGTCCTGCGTCATTTTCATGTCCGGGCTGAGGCGGCGAGTCAGAACGCCTTTCGGCCCCTTCACCGTCAGCGTGCCGTCCTCGGCGGGCGTAATCGTCACGCCTGCCGGAACCGTAATCGGACGTTTGCCAATTCGTGACATAGAATCAACCTTTCGGTTTCGTTTCGATGTTGCGGCGACCAGGGAAGGCGGGCAGGAAACGTCGGGGCCGTTCGCAGCAAGCCTGCCGAACCCTCCCGACGTTCCCTCTCAGCCGCCCGCCGCCTATCGGTTCAGTAGACGTAACAGAGAATTTCGCCGCCGACGCCGCTTTTGCGCGCTTCCCGGTCGGTCATCAATCCCTGCGAGGTCGAAAGGATCGCGATCCCCAGGCCGCGCAGCACGCGCGGAACCTTGTCTTTGTTGCAATATACGCGCAGTCCGGGCTTGCTGATGCGCTTCAGATCGGTAATGACCTTCTCGCGCTTCGCGCCGTACTTCAGGTTGATCTTGATTTTATCCTGCGGCGACTGCTTGATGACTTCGAAGCCTTTGATGAAGCCTTCGCGCTGCAAAATCTTCGTCACTTCGATTTTCATGTTCGAGGACGAGATTTCCAGCGAGTCGTGGTTGGCCCGGTTCGCGTTGCGAATGCGGGTCAGCAGGTCGGCGATGGGGTCGGTTGTGTATGCCATGTCGCTTTTGTCTCCTACCAGCTCGACTTCGTGACGCCGGGGATCAGCCCCTGATGCGCCATTTCCCGGAAGCAGATGCGGCAGATGCCGAAGCGACGGATTACGCCCCGCGCGCGTCCGCAGACGGTGCAGCGCGTATACGCGCGAACCGCAAATTTAGGCTTGCGCTTCGCTTTCTCAATCAAACATTGCTTTGCCAAACGTTTCCTCCAGGGTTAAATCGGGGCGGTTATCTTTTTACGCGCCCCTGTCACGGCCTTGGGCCGGTCCAAGAATCTGCGGAGCCTGAGTTGTCTCAGTGTTCCGCCTCGCGCTCCTTCTTGTGGTTCGCGAGAATCGCCTGCGCGTTATGAGCGGGTGTTTCCTCATAGTGCGAAGGCTGGGTCGAGAAGCTGCCGCGCCCGCGCGTAATCGAGCGCAGGTCAATCGCGTAGCGCAGCATCTCGCTGTGCGGCACGGTCGCGCGCAGGCGGGTCTTGCCCTCTCCTGCCGCTTCCGTACCCACAATGCGTCCCCGCTTGCCGGTCAGATCGCTCATCACGTCGCCCAGCATCGCGTCAGGGATAATTACCTCTAAATTCAGGATCGGCTCCATTAACACCGGGTTGGCTTTGGCCGCCACGTTGTGGAACGCCATCGCGCCCGCCATGATGAACGCCGCTTCCGACGAATCCACGTCGTGGTACGACCCGTCATAACAGGTCACGCGCACGTCAACGGTCGGGAACCCGGCCTGTACGCCGCTCGCCAGCGCCTGCCGCACGCCCTTTTCCACCGCCGGGATGTAGTTGCGCGGGATGGAGCCGCCGACAATCGCGTCCACGAACTCGACGCCGCCGCCCGGATTCGGCTCCAGGCGAATCCAGCAGTCACCGAACTGCCCGCGTCCGCCGGTCTGCTTTTTGTGCCGCCCCTGTCCTTCGGCTTTCGTCGTCACGGTTTCGCGGTAGGGAACCCGGCGCGCGGTCGTTTCCACGTTCGCCCCGAACTTCCGCATTCGCTCCACCGCAATCGCCAGATGCGTTTCGCCAGCCCCGGCGATAATCGTCTGGCCGGTTTCCGCGTCCCGATGAAAGGCGAACATCGGGTCGGACACGACAACCCGTTGCAGGGCCGGCCCCATCTTGTCCTCGTCCACCTTCGATTTGGCGACAATCGCCTGCTCGAAAACCGGCGCGGGAAAGTCAATGCCATCAAGCGCAATCGGGTTGGCCGGGTCGCAGAGCGTGTCGCCGGTGCGCGTATCGGCCAGTTTCGCCGTCACGCCGATGTCGCCCGCGTGAATCTCGCCGGTCATTTCCTGCGCCTTGCCGCGCGCGAAGTACAATTGCCCGACGCGCTCGTCGTGGCTGCGGTTGGCGTTCAGGACGTTCGCGCCGGTTCGCAGCGTTCCCGACATCACGCGAAAGTAACTCAGCGTTCCCAGAAACGGATCGGCCACCGTCTTGAACACCAGGGCGCTCAGGGGCGCGGCGTCGTTGGCCTCGCGCCGCGCCTCAGCCCTGGTTTGCGGATGCCAGCCATGAATCACGCCGACTTCCAGCGGATTGGGAAACTCATGCACGATGATGTCGAGCAGGTCGGTCATGCCGATGTCGCGGGCCGCGCTGCCGCACAAAACCGGAACCACTTTGCCCGCGTCAATGCCCTCGTGCAGACCGCGCACCACCTCGTCGTGGGTCAGCTCCTCGCCATTCAAAAACTTTTCTATCAGCGCGTCGTCGCCTTCCGCCGCCGACTCGACGAGGAGTTCGCGATACCGCCGCGCTTCTTCCAGGCAGTCGGCGGGAATTTCCGAACACTCGACTTCTTTGCCGGTTCCGATGAATGCCTTCATCTCCACCAGGTCAATCACGCCGGAAAACGTTTCGGCGGAACCGACCGGCAGCTGCACCGGGGCGATGATGTTCCCGTAGCGCGCCCGCAGGCGCGCGATGACCTGCCCGTAATCGGCGTTCTCGCGATCCATCTTGTTCACGAAAACCGCGCGCGGCAGGTTCCGCTCCGTCGCCAGTTCCCACGCGATCTCGAAACCGACTTCAGGGGCGCATTGGGCGGGCGTTACCAGAATGGCCGCCTCGACCACGCGCAGCGCGCTGCGCGCCTCGCCCTGAAAGTCCAGATAACCGGGCGAGTCCACCAGGTTGATCTTGGTATTTTGCCATTCGCAGGGGGCCAGCGCCAGGTTGATACTGATGCGGCGTTTCTGCTCTTCCGGGTCGAAATCGCCCGTCGCGGTTCCGTCGTCGGTCCGCCCCAGGCGCTCGATGGCCCCGGACGTA
>JBBRNU010000612.1:0-3166 GCA_038230115.1 Chthonomonadales bacterium
ATGACCGTCGCCTCTTCGCCGTTGGGGTCTATGTAGCGGGCGGAATATTCTGCGTTCAAAATTTTGGTTTGCCCACGAGCGGGAACGCTTCCAGAATGGCGTCTATCTGGTCCAACAGCGGGGGTAGATAGGTCTGGTCGCTTCTGATTTCCAGGCGCAGTCTGACTGCCATCCCCATAGGTTGATTGAGTTCGATTGTCCAGTAGATATGCCCCAGCCGGTTCCGCTCCGCCGTCAGGGTGAGAAAGTGTTCCCTCGCGCTCCACTTCATCCGGCCTTCCAATTCGGCGTACATTTTCGCTAAATCGTCCCGCAGCCCGACCAACTCAGACAGAAGAACGCTTTCGGTGACGTCGGCCTGAAAACCGGGCGCGGCGACCTGACAGCGCGTCACAATCCAGTCGCTGTCATACGCATTGGTGTCGCCGGAACGTTCGCGCCGCAACGCCGTCAGACTTAGTTGGGCGTTGTCGCCGCCGTATATTAGACCGTATATCACCAGAGCAGGAGCGTCCATATTCATTTTTTGAAGTCTGTTTTCCAGGCGGAGGAAGGCGTTGTCGAAGGGAGGCAGTCTTAACTTGAAACGCTTTTCTAAATCACCTCACGCAGACGGGCAATTCGCTTCGTAACCGGCGAGGCCGGAGGTTGAAAACTTCGGGCAAGAAAGCGCTAAGGTGGTTGCCGGAGGTTGAAAACCCCCGGCAACCAAGTGCAGGCGTCCTGCGGACGCGGCGTCGCGCCGTTGAAACGCTTGCGCTTTCCTCGTGGCTTACTACGTCAGCGCGCGTTCAGAGCATGAGCGAAGTGCGCGTCCGTAGGACGCCTGTTTTTTGTTGCCGGGGGTTTTCAACCTCCGGCAACCACCTTAGCGCTTTCTTGCCCGAAGTTTTCAACCTCCGGCTAACAGCCCGCCTGCGTAAGGTAAGTTTCTAATTTTGCGCGATTATTTACGCGCGCTGCGAGCGCTGCGCCAGATAGCGCGAAATCGCCGCGTCAACGGGCAGGTCGGTCGGCATCTGCGCGTAGTCCATGCCCATCTCGCGGCAGCCGCGCCTCAGACTGTCGGCATAGGCTTCAAAGACGCGCAGATACTCGCGGCGCAGGGCGTTCGGCTCCGCCGTCAGCGGCAGTCCGCCTTCCAGCCCCTCGAAAATGGCGGTTTCCTTGAACGGAAACGTCAGCTCGTCGCGGTCGAGCAGGTGAAACAAAATGACCTCGTGCCGCCGATGCCGGAAATGCTGCAGGCCGCGCAAAATCTCGTCCGGGTCGGCGAAGAAATCGCTCAGGATAATTAACAGCCCGCGCCGTTTCAAGCGTTCGGCCAGATCGTGAAAGGTGTCGCCCAATCCGGTTTTGGGCCGACTATCCCGGCGTTCCAGCATTTCCAGCAGCAGTTTCAGGTGCGCGCTCGTGCTGGCGGGCGGCACGTACTGTCGAACCCCCGCGTCGAAGGTCGCCAGCCCCACGGCGTCGCGCTGCCGCAGGAGCAGCGAGGCAATCGCCGCCGCCACGACCGCCCCATATTCGCGCTTCGAAAGCGGCGAATGCTGCCCCCGGTAGTCCATGCTGGCGCTCGCATCCATCACGAGCGTCGCCTTCAGGTTGGTCTCTTCCTCGAACTGCTTGACGTGGTAGCGGTCGGTGCGCGCGTAAACTTTCCAGTCAATATGGCGAATCTCGTCGCCCTGCGCGTAGTCGCGATGCTGCGCGAACTCCACGCTGCTGCCCCGATGCGGGCTGCGATGCATTCCCGAAATCACGCCCTCGACGACCTGTCGGGCGCGCAGTTCCAGGCGGGCGAGGCGGGCGAGCGTTTGCGGATCGGCAAGGCTGCGGGTTTGGGTGTCGGCCATGATATTGCTATGTTGACGAGATTGGCGGAGTCGGCGCTTGCAGGCGGGCAGAGGCGAACCGCGCTCCCGGCCTGCATTTTCAATTAGGATCAGCGTTTGGCGTCGGTCGGGCGCGGCGTTTTTTCGAGCAGGCGCGTCACGATTTTGTCGGCGGTAATGCCTTCGGCCTCGGCGTTGAAGTTGGTCATGATGCGGTGGCGCAGGACGGGCATGGCGACCGCCGCCACGTCCTCGGTCTGCACGTAATTGCGGCCATGCAGGGCGGCGCGGGCTTTGGCCCCCAGAATTAGGTACTGCGAGGCGCGCGGCCCCGCCCCCCAGCTCACGCACTCGCGCACGAAATCCGGCGCTTCGGCCTCGTTCGGGCGCGTGGCTCGCGCGAGGGCGGCGGCGTAGCGAAAAACGTGGTCGCCGACCGGCACGCGCCGCACGATTTCCTGCAGGGCCAGAATGTCGTCGCCGTGCAGCGTGGGCGCGAGATGCACCTGCTGCCCGCCGGTCGTGGCCTTCATAATCGCGAGTTCCTCGTCCGCTGTCGGGTAGCCCACCGTGACCATGAACATGAAGCGGTCGAGCTGGGCTTCCGGCAGCGGGTACGTGCCTTCCTGCTCGATGGGGTTCTGCGTGGCGAGTACGAAGAACGGCTCGGCCAGCGTATGCGACTGCCCGCCAATCGTGATTTTGTGTTCCTGCATCGCTTCCAGCAAAGCGGCCTGCGTCTTGGGCGGCGTCCGGTTGATCTCATCGGCCAAAATCATGTTGGCGAACAGCGGGCCGCGCAGAAACACGAATTTGCGCTCGCGCGTCAGGGGGTCTTCCTGAATGATTTCGGTTCCCGTGATGTCGGCGGGCATCAGGTCGGGCGTGAACTGAATGCGTTTGAACGAGAGCGCCAGAATGCGCGAGACCGTGCTGACGAGCAGGGTTTTCGCCAGGCCGGGAACGCCCACGAGCAGGCAATGCCCGCGCGCGAACAGGGCGATTATCAGTTCCTCGATGACTTGATCCTGCCCGATGACGACGCGCCCGATCTCGTCGCGCATGGTATCGAAGGCGGCGCGCAGGTGCTGCAAGCGCGCCACATCGTCTTGGTCACTGGTCGGCGCGGGCGGTTGAGTAACGGTCATGGACACGGTACCCTTTCCAAAACGAATATAGATAATCTGAGAGCAATGCCGTCTAACCCCCAGCCCTGAGAGGAAATGCGCCTAACCCCCCGGCCCCCAACCCCCCCCCGGCACGGGGGGCCAAAATAGGGGGTGGGCGCTAGTAAAAAAGCGGGGGGGTACAAAAAAAAAAAACGAGAGCAC
>JBBRNU010000613.1:0-3163 GCA_038230115.1 Chthonomonadales bacterium
CGACGCGCCCGTCGGGTAAACGTTCGGTTCGGCGTTGGACTGCAAACGGCGGACGGCCTGCCGGAACGCCGCGCCGCGCGCCGCGAAATGGGCGAACATGGCGAAACTCGCGCTGGCGGGCGGCAGCAGCACGGCCCCGCCCGCGATCACGATGGCGGGCCGGTCCAGCGCAAGGAGGGAGCTGATGGCGGCGGCGACATTGGTACACATGCTGTTGTTGATGTAGCGCACGCCGTCCCGTTCGGCGACAAATTCCATGCGATGCAGGACGCCCGCGAAGGTTCGCGCGCCCTGCGCGATGGCTTCAGGCGACGCGCCCAATAGGAGCGCGGCAGCGGCGGCGGCGAGGGCGTTTTCCACGCTGTGCGCGCCGGGCAGGGCGGGCGCCAGTTCCGCGACGGGCAGGATGGCGACGGGCGGCGCGTCCAGGCGAACCGTCAGCCAGCCGTCCTGCAGCCACGCGGCGGGGCCGGAATGCGGCGGGCAGGTCTGCCGCGTGAAAGCGAGCAAACGACCCGGCAGCCCCGACTGCCCGATTTCGCGCGCCGTCGGATTGTCCCAATTTACAATCGCCCAATCGCCGCCGGTCTGCGCGGCGAACAACCGGGCTTTGGTTTCGGCGTATTCTGCGAAACTGGCGTGCCGGTTCAGATGGTCGGGCGTGACGTTGGTGAGAATGGCGACGCGCGGCGCGAACCGTTCTACCCACTCCAGTTGAAAGCTGCTGATTTCGGCGACCAGAACGGTCTTGCCATCGGCGATAGGAATGGCTGCGGCGTCGGTTTCGGTTCCGATTGGCGATTTTGCGCGCCGGGCGGCATTTTCAGCCGCCGTCGCCGTTTGGGTTTGCGCTTCTGCGTTTTCGAGAGCCTCAATTTCTTCGACGGCCTCGACTAAGGTGCGCTTCATGGCGTCGGCGCTGACGTTGCCGCAGACGAGCGCGTTTTGACCTGCCGCCTGGAGCATCGCGGCGAGCAGCAGCGTCGTCGTGGTTTTGCCGTTTGTCCCGGTGCTGGCGGCAATGGGCCGGTCGGTCATTCGGTACGCCAACTCGATTTCCGACCAGACGGGCAGGCCGCGTTCCACCGCCGCGCGCAAAATCGGCGCGGACTTCGGCACGCCCGGACTGGTAACGACCAACTGCGTTCCTGGCGGCAGGGCGTCGTCAGGCGAAGCGCCCGCCGCGAAGCGCACCCCGGTCGCGGCGATTTCGGCCAGACGCATGGGGTCGAAGCGGGACGGGTCGGCGCTGTCCGCCAGCAGAACCGTCGCGCCGCGTCGTGACAACGCCCGCGCCGCCTCCAGCCCGCTGCGCGCCGCCCCGATCACGCTGATTTGTTTGTGCCGGAAATCGTTCACCTGTATCTGAATCCCTCGCTAAATCGCGGCGAACGGGCAGAACGGGATTGAAACCCCGTTCTGAAATGCATAGCCCGCCTGCGCGGGCTAAAGACGGCGCTGGCTGAACGCGCGCTCGCCCTTGTCTGCCTGCGCGGGCTAAATACAAATGCCTTAGGCTGGCCTCTTCGCAATCTGAAAAACGTGTTGGCGGAGCGGCATTGCAGGCCACGCAGGTGGTCTGTGCATTTCAGAACGGGGTTTCAATCCCGTTCGTCCGTTCGCCTAATGCCCCGTATAAAGTCAGCCCCGCTGCCATAGAAGCGCGAGCGCGGCGCAGACAGCCCCGGCCAGCCAGAAGCGGGCCACGACCTGCGTTTCCGGCCAGCCCGCCTCCTCGAAATGATGGTGCAGGGGCGTTCGTCGAAAGACCCGGTGCGCGCGGGCGTACTCGCTCCCGTGCTTGCGCTTGCGCCACTTGAAAACGGTCACCTGGATAATCACCGAAATCAGGCTGGCCCAGCAGACGAGCGACGCCACAATCAGCCCGACTTCCTGCTTGCCCAGCAGAGCCGCGCCTGCCAGCCCCGCGCCCAGCGCCAGCGACCCGGTATCGCCCATGAACACTTTGGCCGGATGCGCGTTCCACCAGAGGAAACCGGCCAGACTGCCCGCCAGGGCGACCGCGAAGAAGCCCAACGCGGGCGCGCTGGCCGCGACGAGCGCGCCCAGGGTCAGCGCAATCAAGATCGCCAGCCCGCTGGAAAGCCCGTCCAGCCCGTCCGTGATGTTGGTGGCGTTGGAAAAGCCGACCATCAAAATAATTGCCAGGGCGTAGTACCAGCCGCCGAAATCCACGATGCGCGGTTCCAGCAGCGCCGAGCCAATCGCGAGGGGGGGCGTCAGGGCCACGCTCGTCGTCAGGCCGTTTTGCGCGCCGCGCGCCAGCCAGAGCGTGAACAGGCCCGCCGCCAGACACTGCGCCGCAAATTTCTCCCGCGCCCGCAGTCCCAGGTTTTTGCCCCGCCGCGCGCTCAGGTAATCGTCGGCGAAACCGATGCCCCCGAACGCAAGGGTCAGCAAAAGGAGGGGCAGCAGCGTGTAATCCTGGTCGGGATGCCGGTGCGCGCCGATCTGCGTCAGGACGATGTACGCGCCGACCACAACCGAGAACGCGCCTAATATCAGCAGCCCGCCCATTGTCGGCGTTCCCTGTTTCGCGGTATGCGCGGCGGGCGCGTCGGAACTGACGTTCTGCCTTGCGCCGATTTTTCGCAGGGTGGCGATTGCGGCCCGGCCCGGCAGGGCGGTCAGCAGAAACGCCGTGACGAATCCGAGAACCAGGCTAATCATGCGCGTTCGGGCTTCCTGCGCCGGTCAGCGCGCCGACAATTTTTTCCATTTGCATCGCCCGCGACCCCTTCACCAGCACGCAGTCGCCCGGCGCGACAAACTCGCTGATGCGCGCGGCGCAGGCTTGCGCGGTCTCGAAATGATAAACGTCGGGCGCGGGCAGCCGCAGGCGTCGCGCGTGCTGTATCGCGCCTGCCCCGATGCCCGACGCTAAATCGCCGACCGTGATCAGCAGGGCGACGCGCGTGAGCGCCGCCTGACTGCCAATCGCGTTGTGCAGGCCCGCCGCGTATTTGCCCAGTTCCTTCATGTCGCCCAGAACAGCGACCCGGCGCGCGGCGTTTGCGCCCTCCCCGGCGATCTGCGCGAGCGTGGACAGCGCCATCGAAACGCTTTCCGGCCCGGCGTTGTAACAGTCGTCGAGAACCGTCAAACCATTCACGGTTTTCACGACCTCCATGCGGTTGTCCGC
>JBBRNU010000614.1:0-3162 GCA_038230115.1 Chthonomonadales bacterium
AGTATCGGCAGGCGCAAGCTAAAAAGACCGTGCGGGAAGCGCAACAAGAAGCGGCGGCATGGGCGGTTTAGAGGGGGGCGCGCGTCCTGCAAAATCTGGCGCAACAACTCACTGCAGCGCACAAGCCGCCAGCCAGGTGCATAGGGGTTACTGGCGGCTTGTCGCTGAATTTTGTCGTCAGGCCTCTTGGCGATTGGGTGTGAAGCATGAAAATCAAACCTGCAAACCTCTTAAAGCTACTCTTTCTAACCGTTAGTTGCTGCTGCTTTGGTTCTTTTGCTCAAGCTGCCACAAACAACGAAGCCATCGAAGTCCCCTTTAATTTCTATCGCAATGCAATCATCGTTCAGGCAAAGGTCAATGGCAAAGGCCCATTCAATATGCTGCTGGACACGGGCGCCGACCCTTCCGTGATCGATTTCAAAATGGCAAAAGAAATCGGTTTGAAACTCGCCTCCGTCGGGAAGCAAGGCACGGGCGGGGGAACAGATACCAATTTGGCCCATGAGACCAAACTGCCGCTTCTGGAACTTGGCGGCCTTACCGCAAGAAATATTGAGGCGGTCGCAATCAATTTGTCAAAAATGAGCGAGGCGTTGGGCAAGCCGCTTCACGCCGTACTCGGTCACAGCTTGCTCAAGAACCGCATCGTGCAGATTGATTATCCGAAGCGCGTCGTGCGTTTCTATGCCGCCTCTCCCTTCCGCAAACCAACTTCTCGCTCCCATCGCCGGAAGTTCGCCACGCTGTCTTTTCGCTATCGTGATGACATACTGATGGAGGGAGTCTCGGTGAATGGGAAAAGGATGGTCGCCAATCTCGATACTGGCTCGAACGGCAGGTTCCAATTAACGCCCGCCGCCGTTGTCAAATTAGGTTTGGAGACGCAAGTCGGCAAAGCGCGCGTCAGTAAATCCGCGGGCTTTAATGGGATGACTGAGAACCGGGAGGGGGAAATCAAGAATGTAACCGTTGGCGGAATATTCGTTGACGGGCCGACGGTTGTATTTTACGGTAAAGGCACGGGACGGGATAAAGAGGCCTGGGGAATAAGGATCGGGAACGCTTTTCTGAAAGATTTTGTCGTCACAATTAATTATTAAAGCAAGATAATCACGCGTGAAAGGCCTTGTAAACGGAACGTTGGTGCGCGCTAATTCGTCAAGGTAGTTTCTGTGGAATATCGCCGCGCTCAAGTCGAACTGGAAGCGGAACAAGAAGCAGGAGTTGGCGCAAGCAAGGCCGCTGCGCTTTCGCCATGTTCTTCGCTTACGAGGCCAACGGACACGGCAGCCAACTGTGGAAGGTCGTCCCAACGCAAGCCTGACAGCAACGACTTTTGGACAGGAATAATTCATTTCGTCGCGTAGAGCGTCGCGTGAAACTACGAAATAACTTTGCGTCCTGCTCGGAAAACTTGACCCATCGAAAACCATGCCAAATAAAATAAAAGCGCAGGATGAGCCGCGCACGCCGCCCGCCACAACCGACAACGGGGCAGCGTCAGCGCCCGTTGTAGGCAGTCACAACA
This sequence comes from Chthonomonadales bacterium, assembly GCA_038230115.1. GTDB lineage: Bacteria > Armatimonadota > Chthonomonadetes > Chthonomonadales > Chthonomonadaceae > JBBRNU01. The sequence goes on from JBBRNU010000614.1 coordinate 1,532, forward strand.
ATGACGCGCTGCGCGTGGGCGATCTGGGCGCGCGGCGGCGCGGGCATCGGCGCGGCTGGCTGGCGGCGTTTCTGCCCAATCAGGCGGTTTCACCCTCAGCTATGCGGCTGATTGTCGCCGTCGAAATCGCGACTGCGCTTCTGATCTGGCTCAACTCGCCGTTCAAAGTCCTGCCGCGCCCGCTTGAAGTGTTGCAGGCGCTGCGCTCGCTCTGGATGACGCAGGGGCTGGGGCCGGAACTCTGGACGAGTTTCCGCCTCAACCTGGAAGCCCTCGCCTGGTCATCCCTGCTCTCGCTCGGTCTGGCTTATCTGACCGTGCTGCCGGTCTTTCGCCCCCTCGCGGCGGCGGTCTCACGCGGGCGGTTCCTGAGCATCGTCGGGTTCACCTTTATTTTCACCCTGCTTGTCGGCGGCGGGCATCCCCTGAGTCGGGCGCTGCTCGTTTTCAGCATTACCGTCTTCTACGTCACGTCTATGGCGTCGGTCATCGCGGCGATCCCGAAGGGCGATTTCGACCACGCCCGCACGCTGCGAATGTCGGAATGGCGCGTCGTCTGGGAAGTCGTGATTCTGGGAACCGCCGACCGCGCGTTTGAAGTCCTGCGCCAGAACGCGGCCATCGGCTGGATGATGCTGACGATGGTCGAGGGCATTTCGCGGGCCGAGGGCGGCATCGGGGCCATGCTGCTGAACCAGAACAAGTACTTTCATCTGGCCGACGTGTTCGCTATTCAAATCGTCATTCTGGCGGTCGGGCTGCTGCAGGATGGGGCGATTGGCGCGGCCCGGCGCGTGGCCTGCCCTTACGCCGACCTGACGCTGGAGCGAAAATCATGACGGCCTTCGCGTATACGTATGCCGAGACCCTGCTGCGCGTCGTCAACGTTTCCGCGAAACTGGGCGACACGCAGGTTTTGCTCGACTTGAACCTCGAAGTGCGCGATCTGGTGCGCCCCGGCATGACGCAGGGGCAGGTTATCGGGCTGCTGGGGCCGTCCGGGGTCGGCAAAACCACGCTGTTTCGCATTCTGGCCGGGTTGTCCGCGCCCGACTCCGGCGAAGTCCTGGTCGAGAAAGAGGGTCGTCGGGTCGAGCGCGGAATGGTGGGCGTCGTGGCGCAGAACTACCCGCTCTTCGCGCATCGCACGGTCAAGGGCAATCTGATGGTCGCGGGGCGGCAGGCGGGCTTGTCCGGGACGGCGAGCGCGGAAAAGACGGAACGCCTGCTGGAGCGCTTCGGCCTGAAGGAACACGGGGGCAAGTATCCCGTCCAACTTTCGGGCGGGCAGCGACAGCGCGTCGCCATCGCGCAGCAATTCATGTGCAGCGAGCATTTCCTGCTGATGGACGAGCCGTTTTCCGGGCTGGACATGCTGGCGCAGGAGCGCGTCATCGGGTTCATTCGCGAAATGGCGGCTTCCGACGAGCTGAAAACGTTTATTCTGGTGACCCACGACATCAGCGCCGCCCTGCAAGTCGCCGATACGGTCTGGCTGCTGGGGCGCGACCGGGACGCGGCGGGCAATCCTATTCCCGGCGCGCGGATTCAGGCGACCTACAGTCTGGCCGAGCGCGGTCTGGCCTGGCGCGAAAACGTTTCCGGCGCGCCGGAGTTCTTGCAACTGCGGG
>JBBRNU010000615.1:0-3159 GCA_038230115.1 Chthonomonadales bacterium
TATACGGTCGCGAAAGAGAACCTGGGTGTTCGCGCGGGCTTGCTGGCCGCCGCCGCGCTCTTGCTCGACTATATTCTAAACGTGGCGGTCGGCACATCGGCGGGCGTCGGCGCGCTGGTTTCGGCGATCCCCGCCCTCCATCCGCACACGCTCGCCCTGTGCCTGGTCATCCTCGTTCTCGTCGCTTTCATCAACCTGCGCGGCGTGCGGGAGTCGGGCATGGCCTTCGCGCTGCCGACATATCTGTTCGTCGCCTGCTTGGGAACCGTCCTCGTCGTCGGACTGTTCAAGGCCGTGACGAGCGGCGGACACCCCATTGCCATCGCGCCGCCTCCCCTCCTGCCCGCGTCCGTCGCGTCCGCAAGCGTCTGGCTGTTGATCCGCGCGTTCGCCAGCGGCTGCACGGCGATGACCGGCGTCGAAGCGGTCAGCAACGGCGTGAGCGCGTTCAAGACGCCCGCCGTGCGAAACGCGCAGCGGACGCTGACAGCCATCGTCGTTATTTTGGGCGCGCTGCTGGCCGGGATCGCTTACCTCGCCCAGGCCTACCACATCGGCGCGACCGACCCGGATAAGCCGGGGTATCAAAGCATGATCTCCCAACTCGTAGCGGCGGTGGCGGGTCGGGGCGTTTTCTATTATGTGACCCTTGCCAGCGTGCTGGCGGTTCTGGCGCTGTCGGCGAACACAAGTTTCGCCGATTTTCCGCGTCTGTGCCGCCTGATCGCTCAAGACGATTTTTTGCCGCACGCCTTCGCCAATCGCGGACGCCGCCTGGTTTACTCGATAGGCATCACCATTTTGACGGTGTGCGCCGCCCTGCTCCTCGTCGCTTTTGGCGGTGTCACCGACCGCTTGATTCCCCTCTTCGCCGTCGGCGCGTTCCTGGCTTTCACCCTGTCGCAGGCCGGAATGGTCGTCTACTGGAAGCGCGCGGGCGGCGCGAAAATTTCCCGCCTGATCAATGCGGTCGGCTGCCTTGCGACGGGCATTGCGCTTGTCGTCGTGCTGGTCGCCAAATTCCGGGACGGGGCCTGGATCACGCTGTTGATTATCCCCGCGCTGCTTGTTTTGTTCGACCGCGTGAAACAGCATTACGATCACGTCGCCGGAGAAATCAGCTGCGCCCGGCCCCTGGACTTGCGTGACCTGCACCCGCCGGTGGTCGTCGTTCCCATCAAAAGCTGGAACACGATTTCGGAAAAAGCGCTGCGGTTCGCCCTGAAACTCTCGCCGGACGTAATCGTGGTTCACATCAGCACGAGCGAGGCGGAAGCGTTCCACCTGCGGGAACAGTGGATGCAGTACGTGGAAGAGCCAATTCGGGCGGCGGGTCTGGCGCAGCCGCGCCTGATGATTCTCTCCTCGCCCTATCGCCGCCTGTTCAATCCGCTTCTGAACTACATCAACCAGCTCAAGGACGAGCATCCCGACCGCCTGATTGCGGTCATCATCCCGGAACTGGTCGAGTCGCGCTGGTATCAATACCTGCTGCACAATCAGCGCGCGACCGGCCTGAAAGCAGCCCTGCTGCTGCGCGGCGACCAGCGGGTCGTCGTCATCAACGTCCCCTGGTATCTGGGCGAGCCGAACGCCTTCGAGATTTGAGCCGCCTTGTCGCCGCACGGCAAACGGCGAAGCGCTGACGGCTTGCGCTGCGTAAACTATTAGCGACGGACAGATAATTTTCGCATTGGACAAAATGGGTATATTTGCCCTTTATTGCCTGCGCGTGAGGTAAGAGACGTGAATTTGGATGCCAACAGCGACCGCCGCCCGACGCCGGAAGAGATTTTAGCGCAGGTCATGCGCGAGGAAAAGCAGGCCCGGCACGGGCGGCTCAAAGTTTTTCTGGGTTTTGCGGCAGGCGTCGGCAAAACCTATGAGATGCTTAACGAGGCCAACCGGCGCAAACAGCGCGGTCAGGACGTGGTGATTGGCTACATAGAAACGCACAAGCGCGAGGGAACCGAGGGGCAGTTGGGCGACCTGGAAATCATTCCTCGCCGAAAAATCGAATACCGCGGCGCGACCTTCGAGGAGATGGACGCCGACGCCATTCTCAAGCGCCACCCCGATCTGGCGCTGGTGGACGAGTTGGCGCATACCAACGTACCGGGCAGCGCGCGGGAAAAGCGGTGGCAGGATGTGGAGGCGCTGCTTGAGGCCGGAATCAACGTCGAGACCACGATGAACGTGCAGCATCTGGAAAGCCTCAACGACACCGTTCATGACATCACGGGCGTCTGGGTGCGCGAAACTGTTCCGGATCGGATCGTGCGCGAAGCCGACGAAATCAAGATGGTGGACATCACGCCCCGCGCGCTGCTGCACCGCCTGGAACGCGGGGATATTTACAAGCCGGATAAAGTTCAGCAGGCGTTGGGCGCGTGGTTTCGCGAGGGGAATTTGAACGCCCTGCGCGAAATCGCCCTGCGCGAGATCGCCCATGAGGTGGACGAGGACGTCACGGCCTACCGCAAAGACAAGCGGGTTGACGACCAGTGGGCGACGCATGACCGCATCATGGTCTGCGTGACGCCAACGCAGTCTTCCATGCGCTTGATTCGGCGCGGCTGGCGGATTTCCCAGCGGCTGAAAGGCGAGATTGTCGCCGTGTATGTGGAGAGCCAACCCTGCAACGAAAAAGAGCAGGAGATTTTGCGGAACGACCTGGCTCTGGCGGAGCGGCTGAAAATTCCCATCGTCACGCTGCACGGCAACGTCGCCGCCGAGCTGATCCGCTACGCCGGGGAGAATCGCATCACGCAAATGGTGATCGGCCACTCCAGCCACTCGCGCTGGCATGAATTCGTCTACGGCTCGCTGGTCAACCGTCTCACGCGCGACCTTCGCGCGATTGACATCACGATTGTAGCCGCCCCGCCTTGACAACTCCTTCCATGCAGGCGGGCGCTTCGTTTCGTAACCGGGCAAGGCCTTAAGTTGAAAACTCCTGGCAGGAACTGCCGGAGGTTGCATCCCCCGGCAATAAAGGGCAGGCATCGTTGCCGGAGGTTAAAAACCCCCGGCAATAAAGGGCAGGCGTCCTGCGGACGCAGCGTTGTGCCGTTGAAACCCTTGCGCCTCGCTTACGGCCTGCAACGTCGGCTATGTTGGCGCGCGTTCCTGGCGTGATCGAATTGCGCGTCCGCAGGA
>JBBRNU010000616.1:0-3154 GCA_038230115.1 Chthonomonadales bacterium
CTGGATGCCCCGCGCTTTGAGCGCCTCGAGCCAGGCCGTAATCGCGTCGTCAATCACTTCTTTGCGCCACAAAACCAGCGTGTTGTCCAGGTCGAGAATGACGCCCTGAATACCCCGCGACGTGAACTCTTCCGGCGCGATGTCCACGACGGCTTCCACCCAGCGGTGCGGACAGAACAGCATGATGCCATGCCGCGATGGAAACGGCGGATATTCCACTGGCGGGCCAGCGCTGATTTCAGGCCCGTTGGGAAGACCGTCAGGAACGACGGTTACACTGAAAACGTCGTCAGGAACGATGGGCGTGACCGGCGCGGCAGCCTCGACGGGCGCAACGGATTCGACAGGCGGGGCGGGCGGCGGATTCGTGTTATCCATTGGGCCGCGCCTCTTCGCTCGATGCGCCCTGCCGCCGTCGTTCCATTCGGGCCTGCCGCCGGGCCTGCTCGTGTTCGGCTAAGGTGCGGGTAAAAATGTGCGCGCCGTCGGGCCGGGCCACGTAGTAAAGATAATCGCTGCGCTCCGGGCGCTGGGCGGCCCGGTGCGCGGCCAGACCGGGATTGGCGTTGGGGCCGGGCGGCAATCCCTTGCGGCGGTAGGTATTGTAGGGCGAGCGAACGTTCAAGTCCCGATACAGCACCTGTTCTTTGTGATGCCCCAGGGCGTACAGGACGGTCGCGTCCACTTCGAGCCGCATTCCGCGCCGCAGTCGGTTTTCAAGGACGCTGGCAATGCGGGCGCGGTCTTCCGGCACACGGGCCTCGCGCTCCACCAGAGAAGCCTCGGTCGTGATGCGGTGCAGGTCGCGTCCGCTGTCGGCAATTTCGCTCTGATAAGGACGGGCGAAGCGGGTATAAAAGTTCAGCAGCATGGCCTCGATGATTCGCGCGGGCGGCGTGTGCGCGGGAAAATAATAGGTGTCGGGAAACAGATACCCTTCCAGCGTATCGGCAGGCAGGGCGAAATCGGCGTGCAGGGCGGCAATCGCGTTCGGGTCGGTCGCCGCCTTCACAAACGCCGCGCCGTCCGTGACGCCCTTTTCGTTCAGCGCGTCGGCGATTTGGCGCAGCGTATAGCCTTCGGGAATCGTGACCCGGATTTTGTCTTCGAGCGACGAGAGCGGGCCGGATTGCAGCGCGCGGATGATCTGCGCCAGGGTCATGTCGGGCGAAAGCGCGTAGCGGCCCGCCTTGAAGCGGTCGCCTTCGCCCTTCGCCCGCAGGTACAGCGAGAAGAAGGGCGCGCTGTGAATTAGCCCGCCTTGACGCAAAATCTCGCCCACGCGCGCCGCGCTAGAACCCGACGGAATGACGACGCGCGTGGTCTTATGTTCATGGGCGACCGGCGTCAGCAGCCAGACGACGCCCAGCGCGCCGCCTCCCCCAAGCGCGCCCAGAACGGCCAGCGACGCCAGCAGGCGCTTGCGGCGCAGGGCGGTCGCGGCCCGCAGGGAATTGGTCCCCGATTTATTCGTTTGCGCCGGTTTCGGTCTCGCCGACATCGCCCCTCGCCTCAAGTTCTCGTTCGGTTTCCTGCCGCGCCAGATCGCTCGTCCGAACGGTTGGGTTCACGCCAGGGTTGAAACCTGCAAGTGTCGAAAGTTCGCAGGCGAAGGAATTTATTCCGTCGCCGCCCGCCCCGGAGTATTCAGGTCGTCCTGCCGCGCCGCGCCGCCGCGCTGCCGGTCGAGATAGGTTTGTAAAATCAACGTCGCGGCCAGCGAATCGACCGTTTGCTTGCGCTGCTCGCGTTTTTGTCCGCCCGCGCGCAGAACCCGGTCGGCTTCGCGCGTGGAAAGCCGCTCGTCCTGCAAAATTATCGGGACGCGCACACTGTTTCGCAAGGCGGCGACGAAATCTTCCACTTTCGCGGCCTGTACGCCCCGCGTTCCGTCCATCATCAGCGGCAGGCCGACGACGATGGTTCGGACGGCGTTCTCGGCGATCAGGGCGCGCAGGGCCGCCATATCCCGTTTGAACCCCTCGTGCCGCAGAATGGTCGTACCGGGCAGGGCGATTGTTCCCGCTTCCTCGCTCATCGCCACGCCAATGGTTTTTTCGCCCACGTCCAGCGCCAGAATGCGCGCCATGCGTTCGCCCTCGTTTTCGCTGTTTTCGCTTCGGGAGGTTGTGCCGTTGTTCGGTGTTGTTCGGTCAGGTTCTCAGGAAATCGCTCGCCCGGCCTGCCGCAGCCACAGCGCCAGGCCGGTGAACAGCAGGGCCGAAAGGGGAACCAGGGTCAGCGCGCCGCGCCAGTGCAGAGCGGTCGGGGCGAGCGCGCCGATGAGCCAGGGCGTCAGCGCCGAGCCGACCCCGCCCGCCGCCGCAATGCCGCCGAACGCCGTGCCGACCGCGCGCTGAAAACGCTGCCCGGTTTCCGCCAGAATGACGCTGTAAATGCCGCCGAAGCACAGGCCGGTCAGGGCCACGCAGGCTGCAATGACGCGCGGGTTCAGCGTGACAAGCGCGCCCGCAGAGAACAAGGCGCCCAGCCCTGCCAGCGTCGCGCCCAGCGTCAGGAGCGGACCCCGGTTCAGCAGCAGACCCATCGCGGCCCGCCCCGTCGTCATGCCGACCCAGAACACGCTGACGATGACGACGCTCCAGGCCAGACCGCCCGGCAATTGCCGAAAATACGTCGGCATCCACGAGAACAGCCCGACTTCGGCCCCGCCGTACAACACCTGCATCATGAACAGCGTCCCGAACGCCGGGTCGCGCAGCAGGGCGCGCAGGGCCGTCCAGTCCATCCCCCCGCCGCCACTCGCCAGCGAGGAAAGGGAAGGCGGAAACGGCTGCGCGAGCAGGGCGAGGAACAGGCCGAGATTGCCCGCAATCAAAATCAGATAGAACGCGCGCCAGTCGCCGTTCAATGCCAGAACGCGGTTCGCCAGGGCCGGGCCGAGAATCGCGCCCGCGCCGAAAGCGACCTGTGTGGCGTTCAGGACGATGGCGCGGCGGGTCGGGTATAATTCCGAAGCCAGGGCGCTCGCGACCGTCTGCATCGCGCCGCTGCCCGCCCCGATGAAGGGCGCGGCGAGCAGGGCCAGCCCGAACGTGGGCGCGCTGCGAAATAGGAGAAGGGCGGCAACGTAAACGGCGGTTCCCAGCAGCAGAACTTTGCGCCGCCCCCAGCGGTCGGAAAGCCAGCCGCA
>JBBRNU010000617.1:0-3136 GCA_038230115.1 Chthonomonadales bacterium
GCGAAGCAAAAGCCGCGCATTCTTTATCAGAATGGGGAAGAGCCGATGGAGGCGAACAAAAGCGCCGCGAACTCGCCAACTTTGCACTTACCACAAATTCGATGTTCAGTCACCCCCTTCCCCGGCGGGGAATGGGAAGCGCGTCGGCGATTGGGAGGGGGCCGGGGGTTAGGCGGTCCCTTCATGGAAGGAGACCGGGAGTTAGCCAAAACAAGCGCTCGCCGAACTTATCGCTCGGTCGCCAGCTGCGTCATCGTGACGAAACGGGCGTCGCGCTGTTTCAAGTAGTCCAGGACGTGGTTCAGGTTCGTGGCGTTGTCCACGCAGTCGCACAGGGCCAGGCTGAGAACGTCGGAATCGTTCAACTGCGCGTCAATGACGGGCTTGATGCGGTCGAAGCCATCGTCGAGATAGCCCCGCGCGCCGTTCAAATTAGCGACAGGCGCGATCCAGATTTTCGCCGCGCCGGACTGGTGCAGATGGTCGTAAGAGGGTCGGTAGGGCTGATTGGGAGCGCCGAGCGGACGGCCCGCGCTGGAGCCGGGGGTCGAGTCGACGATGACGCCGATGTCTTCGAGCGCCTTCAAGTCGCCCGCTTCGAGATCGCCATTCGCGGCGCGAAAGGCCGTCGGTTTGATGGAGAACTGTTTCAGGATGTCCTTGCCCACCCGGATCAAGTCGCCGCGCGCGACCGTGTTGGTCATGCCGGTGTCGAAGGTGAGATGCAGGCCAAGTTCATGCCAGGCGGGGATACGGTGCAGATACTCGTCGTGGTACAGTTTTACGTTTCGCATCGGGTCATGCTCAGCCACGCCTAGCAGCCAGGTCAGGGGAACGTTGTAGCGTTCGGTGACCGCGACGATTTCGGAAACGTAGCATTTGCCCTGCTCGGCGCACAGGCAATCCACACTGATCGCAACCGTTGGTTTAGGCATTCGTGGTTCCTCCCCTAGTGCGTGTGTCGTTGCGGCCGCATCGGGCCGCGCGTCTTGCTTCTCCGCTCTTTCTTCCCAGCCTTCCTGCTTGCTCGCTCGCGCTCCCATGCGCTTTGTTTCGCCCGCCGCTCAAGACCGCTTCTTCCTCAATCCCAGATGGGCCGCCAGTTGCGGGGGTATTTGGTCAGGTCGTTCAGGCGCTGCATCTCCTCGCCGTTCAGCCGGTATTCCGCCGCGCCCATCAGGTCGCGCAGCTGCTCGGTCGAGTTCGCGCCGATGATGGACGCGGTAATGACCGGATTGGTCAGCATCCAGGCGAGGGCGGTTTGCGCGACGGACTTGCCATGCGCTTTGCCGATCTCGTCCAGACCGTCAATGACAGCGTAGCCGCGCTCGTTGCCGTATTTTTCCAGGTTGCCCCCGGCGCGCACGCTTTCCGGCTGCGGACTGTCACGGCGATATTTGCCCGTGAGAAAGCCCGCCGCGAGCGGCGAGTAGGGAATGACCCCGATCTGATAATGCTTGCACACCTGCATCGCCTCGATCTCGAAGCCCGCCCGCTCCATCAGCGAATATTCCGGCTGATAGCAGTCGAAGCGCGCCAGACTGCGCTTGTCGGACTGCCAGAGCGCCTCCATCAGCCGCCAGGCGGGATAGTTCGACGCCCCGACGTAGCGCACTTTGCCCGCCCGCACGAGATCGTCCAGCGCGCTCAGAGTCTCGTCAATCGGCGTGGTCAGGTCGGCCCAGTGGCATTGATAGAGGTCAATGTAGTCGGTTCCCAGACGGCGCAGCGAGTCCTCGCAGGCCCGCAGGACATGGCTGCGCGACAACCCCTCGCCGTTCGGCCCCGTCCACATCGAACCGCGCGCTTTGGTCGCCAGCACGCAGTCCTGCCGCACGTTCCGGTCGCGAATCCAGCGCCCGATGATCTCTTCGCTTTTGCCGCCATAGGCCGCGTCGCCCGCCCAGCTCGTGTAAATATCGGCGGTGTCAATGAAGTTGCCGCCACCCTCCCAGAAGGCGTCCATAATCTGCCGCGACTTTTCCTCGTCCGCCGTCCAGCCGAACTGCATGGTTCCCAGGCAAATTTCTGACACCTTCAATCCCGTTCGTCCCATCTTCCGGTAATCCAAAGCGCGCTCCTTCGCAGCGGTCTGGCCGCCTGCGTTTCGTTATCCCGATATTACGGGCAGTTTCGCAAGAGTGCGTCAGGTTCCTGCCGATTTCGCCCGATTCGCGAAACATTCGTAAAACAAAACTTCCCGCTGCGGGACTGCGTATACCTGGAAAAGCCTTCGCCCTTCAAACAAATCGAGGAGCCGCCCGCATGACAATCGAAAATCCGGTTTTGCGCGACGTCGTTCGCTTTGAAAACAAAGACGCTTACAGCCGGGACGCCGCGCATCGTTTTGTGGCCCTCGCCGCGCAAAGTCGGAGCGCGCAGCGTCCGTTCACGGTCGCCCTCACCGGCGGCTCATCGCCCACGACGCTTTATCGCCTGCTGACCGAGCCGCCCTGTCGCGGGGCCGTTGATTGGGACGGGGCGCATTTCTTTTTTGGCGACGACCGGGCGGTCGCGCCCGACGACGAAAACAGCAATTACCGGCTTGCCAGAGAAACCCTATTTGCGCCCCTGAACACGCCTGAAGCCAATATCCATCGCATCGTGGGCGAACTGCCCGACCATGACGAGGCGGCGCGGCGCTACGAGGCAGAGTTAAAGGCGTTTTTCGGACTGGAGGACGGGCAGTTTCCGCGCTTCGACCTGATTTTGCTCGGCATGGGGCCGGACGGACACTGCGCGTCGCTGTTCCCGCACAAGCCCGCCCTGCGCGAGCAAACGCGCCTGGCGGTCGCTTCCGAACCGGGATTGGCTCCGTTCGTGCCGCGCATCACGCTCACGCGCCCCATTCTCAACGCCGCCGCCAACGTGCTGTTCATGGTTCCCGGCGCGGACAAGGCCGAAACCGTCGCCCGCATTCTGGAAGGCCCGCCCGACTTCGACGCCCTGCCCTCGCAGTCCATACAACCAACGCAGGGAACCCTGACCTGGCTGCTCGACAAAGACGCCGCTCGCCTGCTGAAGGTCTGAAAGCAGGTCTCAGGCAGAGTACAGGAATAAATACCCGTCCTGAAATGCACAGACCGGACGAACGGGATGGGCAGAACGGGATTGAAACCCCGTTCTGAAATGCGTA
>JBBRNU010000618.1:0-3126 GCA_038230115.1 Chthonomonadales bacterium
AAGAAGGGAAAGAGCCTTGCCTCGGCGCATCGGCATTGCGGATTTAGCCCGCGCAGGCGGGCTTTGCATTTCAGAACGGGCATTCATTCCCGGTCGCCCCGTTCGGCGCGCCTTGGCGTAATGGGTTGCCATCCCGTCCGGCCCGCCTTTCTAAACGCGCGTTCAGGCCCAGGCAACGAATTGGCGGGCATCCATAAAAACTTGGATTGCGATGGAAGTAAGATAGGAAGCGCACGATGGCAGAAAATGTAGCCGCCCCGAACCCGCCGACCGGCGTTCCCGCGACGGGACGCGAACAAACCAACCGCCCGCCGAATGCGTCCGGCGCGGGCAAGCAGGCGTCCGGCCCCGGCAAGTCCGCCCTGATCGCGATTGGGGCGATTATTTTGCTTGCCGTCCTGCTGGCAATCGGGATTCTGCCTCGCCTGCGGCAGAACAAGCAGAACAACGCCCGCGCTCATGCCGCGGCGAGCGACATTCCCAAAGTGACGGTCGTGAAGCCGCAGCCCGCGCCCGATACCGCGCTGACCCTGCCGGGCAGCACGCAGGCGATTGCCGACGCGCAGGTGGGCGCGCGGGCGACCGGCTACGTTCGCAGGCGCTACGTGGACATCGGCGCGCACGTTCGGGCCGGGCAGGTGCTGGCCGAAATTGAGTCGCCCGACGTAGATCAGCAGCTTTCTCAGGCCAACGCGCAGGTCGCGCAGTCGCAGGCGACGGTGCAGCAGTCGCAGGCGGACGTCGCCAACCGGCAGGCGACCGTCGCGCAGTATCGGGCCAACGTGCGGCAGGCGCAGGCCAACCTGGAATCGTCGCGGGCCGCGCTTGCCAACGCCAAAGCCAAATTAGCGCAATTGGAAGCGGCGGAAAAGACGGCGGAAGCGCAGCGCGATCAGGCGCAGCAGAACGTCGGCATCAAGCAGGCGGCGCTCAGGCAGGCGAACACACAGCTGCAGCTCGCGCAGCTAACCTACCAGCGCTACCAAACGCTGCTGAAAGCGGGCTACGTGGCCTTGCAGGACGTGGACCAGAACCGGGCCGCTTTTGAAAACGCGCAGTCGGCGGTGAATTCCGCGCAGGCCGACGTGGGGGCTTCGCAAAAAGCCGTTGACGCCGCCCAGGCAAACGTTCGCAGCGCGCAGGCCAACATCGCGTCCGGTCAGGCCGAAGTGAGCGCGGCGGAAAAGAACGTCGGCGCGGTCGCCGAAACGATTTCCGCCGCGCGGGCGACCGTGAACGCGGCGCAGGCGACGGTGCGGCAAAGCCAGTCTACCGTCACCGCCAACCAGTACGCTCAGGTCGCGAACCAGGCCAACTCCAAGCGCTTCGCCGTCCTAACCGGCTTCGAGAAAGTCGTCGCGCCGTTCGATGGCGTGATTACGGCCCGTAATATTGATGTCGGGTCGCTTGTGAACGCGGGCGGCGGCGCGGCGTCCGGGGCCAGCACGGGCGGCAGCACAAGCTCCACGAGCGTCGCCAATGTCGGCAGCGCGTCCACGACGTCGGCCACGCCCAACACGGCCTCGGCTTCCGGCCTGTTCGGGCTGGCGCGCACCGACGTCCTGCGAATTCTCGTGCCGGTTCCCCAAGCGTTTGCCGCCCTCATGCGGCCCGGCATCACGACGCACGTCACCCTGCGCGAATTTCCGGGCCGCACGTTCGATGGTTTGGTGACGAACGTGGCGGGCGCGCTCGATTCGGTTTCGCGCACTCGCCTGACCGAGGTGCATCTGCCCAACCAAAAGGGAGAATTGCTGCCCGGTATGTTCGCGCAGATCGCTTTCGACCTGCCCAAATTCGGCACGGGCATGGTGGTTCCGGCGACCGCCCTGCTTTTCGATGGGCAGGGAACGCGCGTGGCGCTCGTGGGGGCCGAAAACAAAGTTCACTTCATGCCGGTTCGCATGGGCCGGGATTTCAACACGCAGGTCGAGGTTATCGAGGGCGTGAAGCCCGACGATACCGTCCTGGCGAACCCGTCCGACGATTTAAAGGAAGGCGAAAAAATTCAGCCCGTCTTCCCGCCGCCGCCCGGTCAGCCGCCTGCCGGCGCTCCCGCTTCGCAGGCCGCGCCGGGCAAGAAGACGCCTCCGCCGCGCGGCGGCAATCCGACCTCGCCCCAGTAGGCGAGGCCCGAAGGAATGAAGGAACGCTTGTTTTGAAAACCTATTCACGTCGCGCCGGGCTTGCCGTTGATCGTTCGCCCGCGCCCGTTTCGATTCCAAAAAAACGCTTTGGTCGTTCGCTTCGCCGCCGCTGTTACGGCGCGGCATCGGCCCTTCTGCCGACGCTATTCCCTTCGGGCAAGCCGTCGGAACGCTGGGTTCGCAGTCTGCTTCCGCTCGTCTTTCCGCTGGCTTCGTTGGGCGCGCTTTACGGGATGGGCGGTCTGGGTTCCGCACAGGCGCAGACCGCTCCCGCAACGCCGCCCCCCTCAGCGCCTGCCACCGGGCCGCAAGTCGCGCCCGCCCCGGCATCGCCTGCCGCCGGAGCGCAAACCCCGCTCAGCCCGGTCCAGCCCGGCGTGGGGACTCCAGTCGCGCCTGCGCCCGGCCCGGTTCCGCCGCGCGACCCGCGTCTGGCCGCGCCGCCGGTTCAGGAAACGACCGTGCCGCCCGTCGTCACGGTTCCCCCGCCGCCGGTCGTGGTTCCCGACGTTCCAATTCGCCCGCTGTCCGCTGACGAGGCCGCCCGGCTTGCGCTCCGTTTTCAGCCTAACATCACAATTGCCCGCGCCGGTCTGCGCGCTCAGCGCGGACGCACCACGCAGGTTCGCTCCGCCCTCCTGCCCCAGGTCAGCCTGTCGGCGGGTTATACCTACGGAACCTCAATCTCGTCGCCGAACAGCAACGTTGGCGTCGGTACAACCGGAACCGGCGGTACGGGAACGACCGGCGGGACAACGGGCGGAAACGGCAGCACGGGAACGACCGGAGGAACTACAACGGGGGGAACGACTGGGACAGGGGGAACTACCGGCGGCACGACAAACGGGGGAACCAGCGGCGCTGGCTCCACGGCAGGCGCGACCGGAACAACCGGCGGCAACACGGGCGGCACAGGAAATACGACAGACGGCGGGACGGGCAGTTCTACTGGCGGCACGGGGAGCGGCACGGGAACGAC
>JBBRNU010000619.1:0-3110 GCA_038230115.1 Chthonomonadales bacterium
AGCTCCTCGCTCGCCAGCAGGTGGGCCGCTAAGGCTCGCGCCGCTTCGGGCGTCAGCAGAAACGCCAGCTCGCTTTCGCACACGCCGGGAATCGTCAGCCCCAGCCGCACCCGCACCGACTCGCCGTTCATCGCGAAAATCGGCGGCAGGGCAAGCGCGCCATAACTAGTGGTGGCGGAGTCCATTTCCCAGGTTTCGCCCGATTCATTGGTCAACGCCAGCGCAAATCCGCGCGCCAGACCGAGCATCGCGGTTCCCAGGCGCGTGGTTTGCGCTTCGGTCAGCGGGAGCGTCGCGTCCGGGTCTATGTCGGTTTCGCCCGCCAGCACGGCGGAGAGAATGTGCGCGCCCAGCGCCGGGATCGAGAACACGCCTTCGGTCGCGGTCGGCTGGATCAGGCTGAACACGGTGTAAAGCGCACTGTCGGTTTCGGACAGCAGCTCCTGAATCGGCGTCAGCTGCACGTCGGGCGCTTCGAGGGCGACTTCCTGACCGAATTGCTCGGACAGGGCCAGCGCCAGGCTCGCGCTCAGGCCGGTGAACAAGTCCTGGAGCGCGTTGATTTCGGGAGCGGATAGATCGGGCATGGAATGGAAAACCTCCGGGCGGAATAACGAAAACGCGCACAAGGCGGGCGGCGAGTTTCAACCGACGCCGGGCGACTTTTAAGCGGCCTGACGACCCTTCGGGGCGTTGGACGAGTCGGTGTCGGTGTTGATGCGATTGACGTGAATTGCCAGTTTTTTGCCGCGTACGCCGGGCTTGCCGTAAAACTTGACCTGGCTGCCGATCAGCACGTCCACCTCTTCGTTCTGGCGGCGATCCAGCGTCACGACATCTCCGGCCTGCAGCGCGAGAAGCGCGTCTACGGTCATTTCGGCGCGGCCCAGTTGCACGGTGCAGGTGACGTGCGTCTTTTCCAGGCGGCGCGCGAGAATGCCCATGTGCTTGCCGGTGTTTTTCTTCACGCTGCTGAAGAACCAGCGCTGCGCGCTGAGTTTGGGCGTGATCGGCTTGAGCAGAAGGTAAGGAATGCAGATGCTCATGGCCCCGCGCAGGTCGCCGACTTTGATCTCGAAGAGAATCGAAACCACCACGTCGTTGGGCGGGACGATCTGGACGAACTGGCTTTGCGTCTCCATGATTTCGCGCTTGGGCGCAAACTGCGCGATGCCTTCCCAGGCGGTGTGGAACTCTTTGAGGGCGCGCAGGACAATGCTTTCCGTCAAGGCTTTTTCGATGTCGGTCAGGGCGATGGTGCTTTTCGTCATGCTGCCCGGCCCGCCGAGCAGTCGGTCAATCATCGAGAGGATGACGTTGAATTCCACTTCGAGAATGGCCTGTCCGGCGAGCGGGGCCATGCTGAACACGTTGATGATGCTGCTGGTCAGCGAGCGCATGTACTCGTCGTAGGGGATTTGCTCGACCGAAACCAGGTCTACGTGAACCGGCACGCGCAGATACGCCGACAGCGAGGATGCGAACAGGCGGGCGAACGTTTCGTGCAGCATTTGCAGGGTGCGAAGCTGATCTTTGGCGAATTTGTCCGGGCGGCGGAAGTCGTAAATTTCGTAGGCGATCAGCGATTTGTTGTCGCGCTTGGCCGCGAGGGGCAGGGCGGGCGGGGCGCCGGGCGCGGTTCTGCCGGGGTCGCGCAGGGGCGCGGCGGGCGCGGCGTCGCCCTCGCCGGTCAGCGACTCCAGCAACGCCTCGATTTCAGCCTGGGATAGAATTTCAGCCAATGCCGTTCCTTTGGGATGCGCGGCGCGGCCCTCGGCTTACGGGCCTACAGGGTCTTTGCGGGCGTTGAGCGCGCCGGGCGTGAAAATGGCGTTATCGGGGCGACGGCGAAAGCGGGGCGGCCAGGGAAGCGGCGTCTGACGTACCGTCCCTACTTATTATCGGCGGGGTTCGGGCCGCTCCTTACCCCCGATGCCCCGCCGCGCGAATAAAATTTATCCGGTTCGCCGCCGAATCTAATCTTTCGCAGCCCGCGCTCCGCTTTCGGCAGGGAAACGCCGCGCGAAAGTGGAACGTGAGGGGAGAGAACGGGGAAACATGCCCGTTCTGAAATGCAGCGAACGGGAATGAATCCCCGTTCTGAAATGCGGCGAACGGAGCGAACGGGAATGAATCCCCGTTCTGAAACGCACAGACCACCTGCGTGGCCTGCAATGCCGCGCCGCCAACAGGCGTTCAGCCTGCGAAGAAGCGAAAGCGTCTTTGAACTCGCGCAGAGACGAGACTGAACGCGTTTTCAGCCCGCGTAAGCCTGCGCGCTGTAACGTATCTAGCCCGCGCAGGCGGGCTACGCATTTCAGAACGGGGATTCATTCCCGTTCGCTGCATTTCAGAACGGGCATGTTTCCCCGTTCTCCGCCTTGTGCATCAGGCGCAATTCGGATTGCAACGGAACAAGAGCGGGCAAGTCATTCAGGCGAAGGAGCGGCGATGAAACTGGTTCGGTTTGAGGCGCAGGGGCGCGCGGCGCTGGGCGTGATTGCGGAAGGCGGCGAGGCGGTGATTGATCTGGCGCGGGCCGACGCGCTTGGGGGCGGGCAGGACAGCGCGGCGCGGTTTCCGACTTCGATGGCGGCGTTTCTGGCGCGCGGCGCGACGGGGATGGACGAGGCGCGGGCGGCGATGGCCCACGCGCCAGAAGACGCGGTTTTCCTGCTGAAAGACGCGCGCCTGCTGGCTCCGGTCGGCGACCCGCCCAAAATTCTGTGCATCGGGCAGAACTATCGCGACCACTGCGAGGAGCAGAACCAGCCGATCCCGGAGCGGGCGATCCTTTTTTCCAAGTACGCGACCGCTGTCAACGCGCCGGGCGGGGTGATTCGGCTGCCGAGAGTGTCGGATCAGATAGATTATGAGGCGGAACTGGCGGTCGTGATCGGCGGGGCGGGCGGCGGGGGCCGCGACATTAGCGAGGGCGACGCGCTGCGCCACGTCGCGGGGTATCTGTGCGCCAACGATGTGACGGCGCGCGACATTCAGTTCGCCGACAAGCAGTGGGTGCGCGGCAAGTCGCCGGACACGTTTTTTCCGATTGGCCCCTGGCTGGTCACGGCGGACGAAATCGCCGACCCGCACAATCTGGATATTTC
>JBBRNU010000620.1:0-3097 GCA_038230115.1 Chthonomonadales bacterium
CGACCGCCGAAGCGTCGCCCGCGCCCGCTGAGGCTGCGCCGACCGAAGCGCTTCAGACGCCTGCCGACGAATAGCCGCCTGCCGACGACGCCCTGCACTCGCCGCCGCAAACGCGCCTTGCCGGTCACGGCGCCGCGCCGAAAATCATAATATCCACAAAGTATCCACGAAGCCGTGATGAAGGAATGAATTGCAATGCAGGTAACCGCCGAGCAGACCGACCCCTGCGCCGTTACGCTGGACATCTCCCTGGATGAGCAGCAGGTGACGCGCACGTTCGACAGCACGTACCGCGAATTTGGACGCCACGTCAGCGTTCCCGGCTTTCGCCCCGGCAAAGCTCCGCGCGCCATCCTCGAACGCTACGTAGACAAGGCCCGAGTGCGCGAACGCGCGCTGGAAAAATTGATCGCCGACAGCTACTTCAAGGCCATCGAAGAGCAGGGCATCACGCCGTTCCGCCAGCCCGACATCGAACCGACCGACCTCGAAGACAAAAAGCCCTACACGTTCAAAGCCGTCATACCGCTCGAACCGCAGGTTACGCTTGGCGCTTACACCGGGCTGACCGTAGAAAAACCAATTTTTCCGGTCAATGACGCCGTGATCGAAGACCGCATCACCCGCCTGCGCGAAGACCGCGCGCGGCTGGATCGCGTCACCGACCGGGGCGTTGAGGCGGGCGACGTGCTGATCGCCGACAGCCAGACCGTCCTTGAAGGCCAGGAGCCGGAAGGCGAGCCGCGCCGTCAGCTCATCCAGACCGGCAATAATATCCCCGGCTTCGATGAGGCGATTTTGGGCATGACGCCCGGCGAAGAGCGCGTTTTCGACCTGACCTACCCCGACGATTACACGGAAGAAGACAAGCGCGGCAAAAAGGCCGCGTTCACCGTCAAGGTTCACAGCCTCAGCGCCAAGAAAATGCCCGCCCTCGACGACGATTTCGCCCAGCAAATCGGCGGCGTCGAAACCGTAGACGCGCTGCGCGCCGCGATTCGCCAGCGTCTGGAAGGCGAAGCGTCTCAGCTTTCCGACCAGATCGCCGAGCAGCGCTTGATCGAGCAAATCCTGGCCGCGTCCGAGATTCATTTTCCCGCCGCCCTCGTTCGTGAGGAAGTGCAGGAGAATTTGCAGGGGCTGGCCGCCGAACTGCGCCAGAATCGCCTGACCTACCCCGATTACCTCCAGCGCATCGGCAAATCGCCCGAAGCGCATCAGAACGAACTCGCCGAGCAGGCCGAGACCCAGATTCGCACGCTCCTCGCCCTGCGCGACATCGCCCGCATGGAAAACTTGCAGGCCGACGAGTCGCAAATCGAGGCGCAGTTCACGCAGTTGATGAGCGAGGGCCGAATCACCGAAGATCAGTATGAGGAATATCGGGGCGATCAGCGCCGACGGCTCCAGGTCGCTAACGCGCTGATTCAGCAGAAACTGCACGATTTTCTGTTCGCCAACAACACGCTCAACGAAGTCGAGCAGGCGCTTCCCGCCGAGGGCGAGGAAGTTGACGCCGCGAATGCCGAGAACGAGTCCGCCGAGACCGCCGGGGATTCGACTGGCGGAACCGCCGAAACCACTGTTGAAACGCCCGCCGCAAGCGACGCCGCGCCCGCTCCGACCGAGGCGGAGGCCGAAGACGAAACGGCTGGCGACTGAACCCGCCTTGAGTACGACATCCGCGCCCGCCGCGACGACCGGCAGGAGTTGGCCGGTTTCGCGAGCGATTAGAATGGCAATCAGGGGCTGAAGGTTCCGCTTTCAGCCCCGCGTCGAAGCATCGAAACGGAGAGCGCCAGCCATGGATCGCATTTACCGACCGTCCCAAAACGTCATTCCGATGGTCGTCGAGCAGAGCGCGCGGGGCGAGCGCGCCTACGACATCTACTCCCGCTTGCTCAAAGACCGCATTATTTTCATCGGCGAGCAGGTCTCCGACCACCTCGCCAACCTCGTGATCGCCGAGCTGCTCTTCCTGGAAAAAGAAGACCCCGACGCCGACATTGACATATACATCAATAGTCCGGGCGGCAGCGTGTCCGCAGGTCTGGCAATGTATGACGTCATGCAAATGATCAAGTGCGACGTGGCGACGCTGTGCGTGGGCCTGGCCGCCTCGATGGGCGCGATCTTGCTGGCGGGCGGCACGGCGGGCAAGCGCTACGCCCTGCCCAACGCCCGCATCATGATCCATGCCGTCGCGGGCGGGTACGAGGGAACCGTGCAGGACGCGGAAATTCGCCTGAAAGAAATGGTGCGCGCCCACGACAGCCTGAACGAGATTCTGGCGAAGCACACCAAGCAGCCTTACGACAAAGTGCGCCGCGATATGGACCGCGACTATTTCATGTCGCCCCAGGAAGCCCTGGAATATGGAATAATTGATAAAATCGCGGAAAAGGGCGAGCGATAAGCCGACAATGAAAAGCGGGCGCTCCGGGAACTGGAAAGCGAACGGTAAACGGCGCGAATTAAAAGTTAAAACGCGCTGACGCGCCCGCGCTAATCTATCGCCTTTGTGGGGGAACGAACTTTGTCCAGGGCTTTTGACCGGATTGATGGCCGCTGCGTGCTGTGCGGTAAAACGCGCGAACAGGTCAAGAAATTGATCTTGGGCGTGCATGGCGGCGTGTGTCTCGACTGCGTAGACCTGTGCAACGACATCGTTCGCAGCGACGTGCAAGACCCCGACCGGGCGCGCATCCGGTATCCCGGCGCGATTCCCAAGCCCAAAGAAATCTACCGCATTCTCAGCCAGTACGTCGTGGGGCAGGAGCGCGCCAAGCGCAGTCTCGCCGTCGCGGTCTACAACCACTACAAGCGCATCAACACGCCCAGCCCGGACGTCGAACTGCAAAAGAGCAACATTCTGCTGATCGGGCCGACCGGCTCCGGCAAGACCCTGCTGGCCCAGACGCTGGCCCGGCTGCTCAATGTGCCGTTCGCCATCGCCGACGCCACCGCCCTCACCGAAGCCGGCTACGTCGGCGAGGACGTCGAGAATATCCTCCTCAAGCTCTGGCAATCCGCCGAAGGCATGGACCCCGAACGCGCGAAGGAACTCTGCGAGCGCGGCATCATCTACGTCGACGAG
>JBBRNU010000621.1:0-3085 GCA_038230115.1 Chthonomonadales bacterium
GATGATTTCCAGTTCAAAGCATTAGTTCAGCCCTTAACAGCCGCCATCAAAGTCGCTGCCAACGTGTCGCTGAAGAACTACCTGAATGGGCTGGACCAGACCGGCCCCTACGTGCAATTTTTGACGGTTGGCTTAGACCCCGGCCTTCTGGCCTCCAACAAAATCTTGACCCTGAGCATTAACGAGGGGGGCGATGGCGGCGATGGCTGGGCGGTTGATTTCCTGACGGTGGGCGTGACGACGACGCCATCAGGGAACGTGCCAGAGCCGGGCAGTCTCGCCCTGCTTCTGGCAGGCGGAGTGACCGGAACACGCCTGCTTCAGCGCCGTCGCCGGAAGTAACTCCCTATCCTCGGAGGTTCGCGCCGCTTCGGGTTCCTGCAACTTCGCGGGGGCGGCAGGCGCGCTCTACTCGGCCAACCGCTATGAACAGGATCGGAAGAGCCAGAGCCGAACGGACCATGCCCGCGCCCAGTATTTCGGCAAAACGTCTTTCTATCGGGACGGTCAGCGGTACTCGCGCCGAACTGTGACGCGCAATGGCAAGCGTTACTACCAGTTCGTGCGCGGCTAATTCGATAAAAAACAGAAGCGGGGAAGACTGCTTCTGTTCGCTCACAGAGGGCGTCGGCATTGCCCGGCGTCCTCTGATGCTGTCGCTCCGTCGTCCCGACAGAGCAAATTTCGGCGCAGCTTGTCACAGAGAAGCCAGGGAAGGTTATTCTGCCTGCGCGCAGCGCTCGCACATCAGGGCGGCGCGCGATTGGCTGCCGGACGGGATCATCGTCTGCAAATCCCGCGTGACAAAAGCGTCCGTATCGCCGCAGAAGTCGCACTTGCCGCGCTGCTTGACCGGGGCGCGGCCCGCCAGCCACATTTCGGTCAGTTCCTTCTCGCCGCGCTTGCCAAGAACTTTGTCCAGCGTGATTTCGGCGAATTTACGGATTTTCGG
The DNA here is from genome assembly GCA_038230115.1 of Chthonomonadales bacterium. Taxonomy (GTDB): domain Bacteria; phylum Armatimonadota; class Chthonomonadetes; order Chthonomonadales; family Chthonomonadaceae; genus JBBRNU01. Next base: position 953 of record JBBRNU010000621.1, read on the forward strand.
GTCGGCTTCGGCTTTGCACAGACGTTCCAAGGTGGCGGCGGACTCGGCGTCGCTGGGTTTGCCGCCGTCCTCAATTGTGTGCCAGGCCTGCTGCCGAACGCGCGGGTCGGCATCCGCCATCAGGCGATACAGCGCGTCCCAGACGACGGGAATGCGCGTGCGAACGTGGCATGGGCAGAGAAACTCGGCGGCGGTCAAGCGGTCTTCCACGTTGTCGCTGCCCGCCAGTTCCAGCAGTTCGGCGACCTGCTCTTTCCCGACCCGAACCTCGCCCTTTTTGTAAACCGCTTTCTGATGCTTGTTCATCCCCAGCGTTTTTCGCATGATCGGCGTTCTCCTGACTTGTTTCCTTCGCGTTTGCGCTTCCGGCGCTCCTTCATTCGTTGTCTCGTCGTTCGGCGCGCGGAACAACTTACGGAACGGGGCTGATCTCGCGCCGGTCAGAAATCCTCGTTCATCCACATCGGCGGGCCTTCCAACAGGCGTTTCAAAGCCGCGAACCCCGCTTCGTCCTCCACTTCCACGCGGTCGGCGGCCCGCAGGTCGTCCAGACCAAGGACGCCGAGATACGCCTGCGACAGCGCCTGCACGTCCATTCGCACCTGCGGGGTTTCCGAAGGCGCGAGCGCGGCCTGCGTCCGTCCGCCCGCAAATGTCACCCTCCACACGCCCGCGTTCCAGGGCGCGAACTCATCGCGGACTTCCAACAAGATTTCACCGGAAATATTCGCGTTTGGTTTCCATTGCTCAAGCGCGATCGCCACATTCACGATACGCGCCATGAACGAAGCCCGCAGCCGCGCTTCCACCTTCCAATGCGTCAGGCGCGACCAGAGCGTATCGTCAGCGGGCGCGTCCCAGCGGAACGCCTCGATTTGCATTTCGTGGCGACGCAGCAATCCCAATAGCCCCGCCTGAGCGCGCGGCGTCAGCGGGATGAATTCCGGCACGGTCGTGATGTCGGCCTTGCCGCCGCGATACGTCAGGTAGCCCTCGGCGCTGCCGTCCCGCTCGTATAGATAAGCGTAGGCGAAGCGATCCGGCTTGTCCCGAAAAACCTCGTTCCAATCCCAATCGTTGCGCGCCAGCATTCCCCGGTAGCGACCGGCCAGGCGCGTATAAACCTGGCGCGCAAGGTCGCGGTCGGCGGGCGTCGTGATTGCGCGCACAAATTCGGTTTCGGGCGAGGCCGGAAGCAGGCGGGCCGGAACCGTGTAGCGCCGCTCGCGGACGGCCCACTCCCAGCCGTAATGCCGGTAAAAATCGTAATCGAAGGGACTGAGCATCGAGACGCCGTACCCGCGCGCGTGCATCAGGCGCAGCAGATACTGCATCCCGGCTCCGGCATAGCCGCGCCCCCGGCTGGCGGGCAGGCAGGCGACGGCGTTCACGCCCGCCATCGGAATGACGACCTCCGGCCCCAGATGCATTCGATAATCGAATAGTTGAAAAGCCGCCTGCAGCCCCGCCGCGTCGAACAGGCCGAGCATCGTAATCCGGTCCTGGTTGGCTTCGACCGCTTCCTGCCATTCGCCTACCTGGGCGCAGTCGCCGTACTCGAACGCCTGAATCCAGAGCGGATAGGTATCGGGGATTTGTTCCCTGAGCAGAATTCGAATGTCCACCGCGTCGTCTTCCCTTTCCCTGTTCCGCGCCGCCGTTTGCAAAGCGGGCCAGAGCGTTCTTCCCGATTACGCGAGTTTCTGCGTTCCCGGCCCATTTTCCTGCCGCGCCAGCCGGACAAAACAGGACAGGAATTCTGCCCGCCTCTCGCTAATCAGAGCGCAGCCAACTGTAATTTCGATTTTAACTTCAACTTGCCGCTGATGCCGGCCTGCTCATCGAACGGGAATAAATCCCCGTTCTGAAACGCAAAGCCCGCCTGCGCGGGCTAAACACGCGCTGGCGCTTCGGCGATGCAGACGCGCGCTGGCGCATCGGCATTGCAGGCCACGCAGGTGGTCTGTGCATTTCAGAACGGGGATTTATTCCCGTTCGTCCGGCTGTCGCCTTTCAGGACGGGCAGGAATGCCGTTTGTCTGGCGAGCGGGCTTGTGTGGCAAGGTGATTATTTTAAATTTACCGGAGACACCGCCGCCAACATCCAAAACCGCCGCGCCGGCCCGAAAGAAA
>JBBRNU010000622.1:0-3076 GCA_038230115.1 Chthonomonadales bacterium
AGATAAGGAACGGCTCGATGCCCATGTCAATCAAGCGGATCGTGGCCGAAGGCGCGTCGTTGGTGTGCAGGGTGGACAGCACAAGGTGGCCTGTCAGCGCGCACTCGACCCCGATCCCGGCGGTTTCCAGGTCGCGCATCTCCCCGACCATGATGATGTCCGGGTCTTGCCGGAGGAACGAGCGCAGCGCCTTGCCGAAGTCCAGACCGGCTTTTTTGTTGACCTGCACCTGCGTGATGCCGCCCAGCTGGTATTCGCAGGGGTCTTCGATGGTCAGGATATTTTTCTCGATGCTGTTGAGCAGGTTCAGCAGCGAGTACTGCGTCGTGGTCTTGCCCGAACCGGTCGGCCCGGTCGAAAGGAGCATTCCGTTGGGCTGCTGCGCCAATTCGATCAGGTCGGCCTGCACTTCGGGCGTGAAGCCCAGTTTGTTCAGACCGATCATGACGCTGCTCTTGTCGAGAATTCGCATGACGATTTTCTCGCCATACAGGTTCGGCAGGCACGACACGCGCAGGTCGTAATCTTTGTTATCGTAGCGCACCGCAATACGTCCGTCCTGCGGCAGGCGGCGCTCGGCAATGTTCAACTCGGCCATAATCTTGAAGCGGGCCGTAATCGGCATCTGAATGTATTTGGGCATCTGCATCGTTTCGTGCAGAACGCCGTCCACGCGATACCGAATTCGCATTCCGCGCGTTCCCGGCTCGATGTGAATATCCGAGGCGCGCTCTTTGATGGCCTGCTGAATGATCGTGGTCGCCAGGCGCACAATCGGCGCTTCTTCGACAGCGGAGGCGATGGCCGCTTCCTCGTCGTCAATTTCCGTGTTTTTCGAGGCGCTGTACTCGGCCATCGCCTGCGCCATCGAGGACTTCATGTCGGCGTCGCCCATTTCCTGGCTGCCGCCCGCGCCCTGACGCATCGGGTTCATGCCGCCCTTCATCGCGCCCGCCCCGACCGGCATGGTTTCCGCGCCGCCGGAACTGGTGTAGAGCCGGGAAATCGCGTCTTCGATCTGCTCCGGCACGGCCAGAACGCCCTTGACGGTGCAGCGCGAGACCAGCCGCAAATCGTCGGCGGCCTGCAAATTGTTGGGGTCCGACATCGCCACGTAGAGCGTGGAGCCATCTTTGCGAACGGGCAGGACGTTGTGGCGCTTGGCGATGTGTTCCGGCACGACGTTAAGCGCGCTGGGGTCGGGCTTGTAAACGCTCAGGTTGACAAAAGGCAGGCCCATTTCCTGCGCTTTGGCCTCGTAGACCTGCACCCCGTCCGCGCCTAAATCAATCAGGATTTTCGCCAGGTCGCCGCGCGTGCTTTGCTGCGCTTTCTTGGCGTCATCCAGCTGCTCCGGCGTCACGTAGCCTTTTTCCAGCATATAGTCGCCCATACTTTTTCGAGCCATTGCCATTTTCGTATCTCTCCGTCCATCGCATTTACAGGGAAAAGTTGGGCTGCGTCGCCGCCTCGAACCGCCGACTACCGCAAGGCGGCTTCAAGCGCCCGATTATATCACACCGGCGCGGTTCGCGCAAGTAAAAAAACGCGCCGAAACGAATCACTTGCTTCTCACGTCAAACCACGTAACACCGCGTCCTCCATCACCGCGATCGGGGGTCGCCGCCCCGTCCAGCGCTGAAAAGCCGCCCCCCCCTGATACACCAGCATTTTAACGCCGGTCAGGGTCGGACAGCCCTGCGCCCGCGCCAATTCCAGAAGGCGTGTCTGCGCCGGATTATAAACTAAATCGTATACCAGCAGCGCGGGGTGCATCGCGTCCGGCGGAATCGGCGGCAGGGCGTCGGCGTCCGGGCGCATCCCGACCCGCGTCGTATTCGTCAGCAGAGTTGAATCGGCCAGCGCGCGGCGCAGCGCCTCGGCATCGTCGAGCGCTATGACCTGCACGCCCGCGCCGGGAAAAATCGCGTTCATGTCCTGCGCCAGGCGCTCGGCGCGCTCCGGGCTGCGGTTCGCGATAACGACGCGCGCCCCCTCGCGGATCAGCTGCGCCACGACCGCGCGGGCCGCGCCGCCCGCGCCGAGAACGACCGCCTGCCGTCCCGCCATGTCATAGCCCATCTCGCGCAGGGGTTCGTAAAATCCGTAGCCGTCCGTGTTGTCGCCGAGCAGCCGCCCGTTCTGGCAATGCACGGTGTTGACCGCGCCGACTTCACGGGCGGCGTCCGTGATCTCGTCCAGGAACGGGAGCGCGCTTTCCTTATGCGGGATCGTCAGGTTGACGCCGACCACGCCGAGCGCCGACAGGCTCGCCAGAGCCGGGCCGAGGGCTTCGGGCCGCACCGGAAACGCGACATACGCAAACGGTAAATTCAAAGCGGCAAACGCGGCGTTGTGCATGGCCGGGGACAGGCTATGCGCGACGGGGCAGCCGAAAACGCCGACAATCTGGGTTTCGCCGCTGATGCGGAATTCGGACGCTTGGTTGGACGCCATGTAGAACCCGTTCGTTCCTGTATGCGCGCCTGAGATTCCGATACGCAGGCTTATTATAAGAAGTTTCCGGGCTAATGCCGCCTAACCCCCCGGCCCCCTTCCCCGGTGGGGAAGGGGGTGACAAAACATCGAGTTTGCGGGTCAAATTTCAGGTCAGCATCAGCAGCGCTTTTATTTTTCGTTCCGCGCGTCCTTGGGCAAGAAGCGCGCGGCTCTTGTTTCGTTCTCCCCCTTCCCCACCGGGGAAGGGGGCCGGGGGGTTAGGTGCAGTCCCCCGACAGAGCCAGGGGTTAGAGGAATCGTTCCCTCACAGATGCCCGCGCCAGCGATACCAGCGCAGGAGCAGGCGCTCCGGGGGGCGGCTGACGTAGCGCGTGTAGGCGAACTCTTTGGCGTGGATCGGCTTCACCATAATCGTGTACAGGCCGACGCGGTTGCCGCCCAGAATATCGGTAAACATCTGGTCGCCGACAACGGCGGTCGTTGGCGGCGTGGTCTGCATGGCGGCGAGGGCGCGCAGGAAACCGCTGCGCGACGGCTTGCGGGCCGAGCGCACATACGCGCAGTTCAGGCGGGCCGCGATGCGCGCCGAACGGTCGCTCATCACCGAGTTCGACAG
>JBBRNU010000623.1:0-3073 GCA_038230115.1 Chthonomonadales bacterium
CGGGAACGCCCATACGCTTGCACTCGTCCATGCAGGTCGCGAGTTTTTCGCTTTTGTCAATGAAGCAGCCCAGCAGCGCCGCCATGTATTCGACCGGATAATTGGCCTTGAGCCAGGCGGTCTGATAGGCGACCATCGCGTAGCAGACGGCGTGGGCTTTGTTGAAGGCGTACCCGGCGAACGGCTCCATCAGGTCGAAGATTTCGCTGGCCTTTTTTTCCGAGATGCCCTTTTCCGCCGCGCCGCGCAGGAAGTTTTCGCGCTGCTTCTGCATCTCCTCTTTTTTCTTCTTGCCCATCGCGCGGCGCAGAATATCAGCCTGTCCCAGCGAGTACCCGGCGATGATCTGCGCGATCTGCATCACCTGATCCTGATACACGATGACGCCGTAGGTCTCTTCCAGAATGCCCTTCAGGGTCGGATGCGGATACTCGATTTTTTCCAGGCCGTGCTTGCAGCGCACGAAGCGCGGAATGTGCGCCATCGGGCCGGGGCGGTACAGGGCCACCATCGCGGCGACGTCGCGCACGCTGGTCGGCTTCAGTTCCTGAACGTAGCGGCGCATCTGCGGCGACTCCAGTTGAAACACGCCCACGCACTCGCCCGCGCCCAATAGCTCATAAGTTTTGGCGTCGTCGAGGGGCAATTTGCGGATGTCGAGCTGGGTTCCCGTCGAGGCTTCCACGTTCTTGACCGCCTGCCCCAGAATGGACAGGTTGATCAGGCCCAGGAAGTCCATTTTGAGCAGTCCGATTTTTTCCAGCATCGAGGCCGAATACTGCGTCACGCAGCCGCCGTCGGCCGAGCGCGTCAGGGGCGTGTAATCCACTAGGGCGTCGTGCGAGATGATGACGCCCGCGGCGTGAACCGAGGCATGGCGCGAAATGCCTTCCAGCCGCTTGGCGGTATCAATCAATTTGCGGGCGGCGGGGTCGCGCACATACGCGTTCTTGAATTCCGGGTTGGCGTCGAGCGTCTTGTCAATGGTCATGCCGACCGGCAGCGTCGGGATCATTTTGCACAGTTTTTCCACGTCGGGCGGCGGCATTCCCAGCGCGCGACCGGCGTCCTTCAGGACAGCGCGGGCGGCGAGCGTTCCGAACGTGATGATCTGCGCCACGCGCGCCTGCGTCGGGTCGGCCTGGTTCGGGCTGTACTTCTGCGTGACGTACTCGATGACTTCGCCGCGCCGCGTGTCCTCGAAGTCCAGGTCCACGTCGGGCATCTGGACGCGCTCCGGGTTCAAGAAGCGCTCGAAGGTCAGGCCGTATTCCACCGGGTCAATGTCGGTGATGTCCACCAAATACGACGTGAGACTGCCCGCCGCCGACCCGCGCACGCCGGAGTAGATGCCCTTCTCCTCGGCGAACTTGGCGAGATCGCGCACGATGAGGATATACTGCGAAAAGCCGGTCGTCGCGATGATGTCCAGTTCGTAGCGCAGGCGCTCGACGACTTTTTCCGGCGGATTGTCGTTGTATTTCCGCATCAGGCCTTCTTCGGACAAATGCGTCAGATATTCATGCGGCGTGAAGCCGTCGGGGATGCCGGGCGAGGGAAGGGGACAGCGACCGAATTCCAGTTCGACGTGGCAGCGCTCAGCAATTTCCAGCGTCTGCTCGATGCACTTGGGGTGCAGTTCGTGAAATAGACTCTTCATCTCTTCCGACGATTTGAGATAGAACTCCTGCGAGGCGTACTTCAGGCGGTCGGTGTCCGCAACCTGCGCCCCGGTTCCGATGCACAGCAGAATGTCGTGGGCGTCGGCGTCGGCGCTGCCCAGATAATGCACGTCGTTGGAGCAGATGACGGGCAGATGCAGCTCGCGCGCGATTTTCAGCAGCGACTCGTTGCAGGCGATCTGTTCGGGCAGGTTGTGGTTTTGCAATTCCACGTAATAGTTGCCCTCGCCGAACAGGTCGCGATAAAAGCCGCAGGCGTCGCGGGCGCTGGCGTAATCGCCGCGCATCAGGGCCGCGTTGATTTCCGACCCCAGGCAGGCAGTCGTGGCGATCAGCCCCTCGCTGTATTTGGCGAGCAGGTCGCGATCCATACGGGGCTTGTAGTAGAACCCTTCGATGGCGGCGATTGTCGTCAGCTTGAGGAGGTTCTGGTAACCCTGATTGTTGCGGGCCAGCAGCACCATGTGGTAAGCGGCCTGATCCAGTTTGGGCTGCTTGTCCGTGTGCTTGCGCGGCGCGACATAGGCTTCCACGCCCAGGATGGGTTTGACGCCGTTCGCCTTGCACTTATTATAAAACTCGCCGGTTCCGAACATGACGCCGTGATCGGTCAAGGCGAGCGCGGGCATGGCGAGTTCCGCCGCGCGCTTGACGAGCGGGTCGAGGCGGTTGGCCCCGTCGAGGAGCGAAAATTCCGAGTGGCAATGGAGGTGAACGAAGTCGCTGCTGTTGCTCATGTCTACTAAAAGCCTCGTGAACGGGGGGTATGCGGCGCGGGCCTGCCAACGCCATTTAGCGCAGTCGGGAACGCATTTCCCTACATCTAGGATAATGCGCTATTCTAGTCGGTTCGCCCGAACCGCGCAAGTAGACAGAATCACACGCACTGCACGCGCTAACGAATCTTGAGTCTCGCTGACAGTAAATGAAGTATTGAAAGCGAAGGATTTGCAAAGTTCGCTCGTGATGTTTTGATTGGTTGGCAGGGCGATATTAGACTTTTGGGTTGTTACATTAGGCAAGCGTTTGCCGGAGGTTAAAACCCCCCGGCAACCAAAAACAGGCGTCCTGCGGACGCGCAATTCGCTCCCGCCAAAAACGTGAGCCGACATAGCAGTCAGCCACCTAACCCCCCCACCCCCTCCCAATCGCCGACGCGCTCCCCATTCCCCACCGGGGAAGGGGGCGTCCGGACATCGTGTGGAAAGCGCAAACATGGGAACGGCGCGACGCCGCGTCCGTAGGACGCCTGCACTTTGCTGCCGGGGGGCAACCTCTTGGCGTCCGGCTTTGCGTATAATAACGGGGGCGTCTTGCCCGACAGGTCAACCTGTCGGGCATTTTTTCGCGTCGCTCTGGTTTATGCGGAAGCGTCGCCCCTGAAGTTGCGA
>JBBRNU010000624.1:0-3069 GCA_038230115.1 Chthonomonadales bacterium
GCCAACGTCAACACGACGGGCTTCAAAGCCGGGCGCGTGACGTTTCAGGATCAGCTGTCGCAAACCCTGCGCGCTTCGGCCCGCCCCAGCAATTCCATCGGCGGCCAGAACCCCTCGCAAATCGGGCTGGGCGTTCTGCTCGGCGCGGTAGACACGGTGCAAACGCAGGGCAACCTGCAAACGACCGGCAAGCCGACCGATCTGGCGATCCAGGGCAACGGTTTCTTTCTCGTATCGAGCGGCAACAATGTCTTTTATACCCGCGACGGCTCCTTCGACCTGGACAGCGACGGCGTGCTGGTAAATCCGGCGGACGGCCTGAAACTGCTGGGCTATGTGGCCGACAAAGACGGCAACGTGGATACCAGCCAGCAGCTGACCAGCGACAGCGTGCTGAAAATTCCGGTCGGCACGCTCACCTCGGTCAAGCAGACGACGGAGTCCACCTTTCAGGGCAACCTGAACGCCAGCGCCGCCCTGCAATCCACGATCATCAACGTCGGCGGCCAACTGGACGTGTCGAAACCGTCCGGCACAATGAATTCGACCGTCTATGACTCGCTGGGCAACGCGCACACGCTGCAAATCACGCTTGCCAACGGCGTCCACAGTCCGTCAGGCGCAGGAACCCCGACCGGAGCCACGCAACGCTGGGATGTCAACCTCAATCAGGACGGCGTCGCCCTGCCCACGCAGCGTCTGTACGCCATCCCCGACGGGTCGGGCGGCAACAAATTCGTCTTCACCGATAGCGCCGGAAACTCGCTCGGCTCGACGACGACCCTGAACGTGACCGGCAACGCGGGCGCTCCCAACTTCCCGCTGACCGTAGACTTCAGCACGCTCCAGGCCAAGTCCAGCGTCGCCAGCAGCGCCAACGGGCAGGGCGGCGCGAACCCGATCCAGTCCACCCTGCTGTCTCTCCAGGGCAACTTGAACCTCGATGGCGGCGCCCCTGTTGTGAATAAAGCGACCGTTTATAAGGCGGACGGCACGGCTTACTCGGTCAAAACCACGCTCTCAAACCCCTCCTACAGCCCGGCAGCGGGCGCGAACGTTCCCGCCAATGCCCTCCAGCAGTGGGACATGAAAATCGAGGTGGACACCGTGCCGCCGACCAGCGTGACGACGGTCTACGATTCCAGCGTGGCGGGCAACAACGAATCCCAAGTCTACTACGTTCCGGGGTCGGGCATGGTGACGGCGGACGGCGCGAACCCGGCGGCCTCGCTGGGCGGCACGATCCAACTGGTGGCGGGCGCGCTGCCCCCCGGCAGCTTCAACCAGGGCTTGCAGACGGGAACCGGTTTCCCGCTGACAATTGACCTGAGCGCCCTTTCCACGACTAAAACCGCGACCGCCAGCGACGGGCAGACCGGCCCGTCGCCGATCTGGAACACGAGCCTGCGCGTTTTCGACAGCCTGGGCGTCAGCCACCTGCTCGACCTCAAACTGACCCGCGCCCTCGTCGGGGCGGGCGCGCCCGCTTCGGCGACCGGACGCTGGGAATGGGCGGTCACGGAGAACGGCGCTCCGGTTACGGACAGCGCCAAGGCCGGGAAGACGCCGCTCTACTTCGACAGCAAGGGCAACCTGCTGAACACCCTCAGCAACACGAGCAAGCAGGCGATCACGATCACGCCCAAAAGCGGCGCGTCGCCCTTCGACATCTCGATTGACTTCAATTCGCTGACGCAGCTTTCCGGCGACTCGACGGTGGCGGCGACCACGCAGGACGGCTTTCCCGTCGGCGCGCTGCAAACCTTCTCGATCTCGCAGGAGGGCGTGATTACCGGCGTTTTCACCAACGGGCAAACGCGCACCCTGGGACAGGTGGCGACGGCGACCTTCTCGAACCCTGCCGGTCTGGAGAAGGAAGGGCAGAACCTATACCGGGATTCGGGCAACTCTGGGCTGGCGCAAACCGGCACGCCCAACGTGAGCGGCAGGGGCAAAATCAGCACCGGCTTCGTGGAAATGTCCAACGTGGACTTGTCTACCGAGTTCACCAACCTGATCGTGACTCAGCGCGGTTTCCAGGCCAACACGCGCATCATCACGGTTGTGGACGACATGCTGCAGGACGTCATCAACCTGAAGCGATAATCCATAACGCTTGATGGAAGTGAAGCGGTAAGAGTATTGTAACGCGCTGCTTCGCCTCCGCGCAAACAAAATCCGGGTTTTCTTCCTCGGCAGAGATGCATGAGGAAGAAAACCCGGATTTTGTTTGCCGCAATGTTTGCCGCAGCGAACTATCGAAGACCGTGAAGCGTTGAACCTATCGGCGCGGGCGGGATTTGTTGTATACTGAACGAACGCAGCCTCGACACGCGCGCAAGCGATTTTTACCTACCCTATTCATAACATAACTATGTCCATCATGACAAAACCATTCGCCATTTATTACGAGCATCCCGACTGGTTCCGGCCCCTGTTCGCCGAACTCGAACGACGCGGCCTGCCCTACGTTCCCCTCGACGCGCGGCGTCATCTGTACGATCCCTCCTCCAGGCGGGAGGCGAACGATTACGCGCTTGTTTTCAACCGCATGAGTCCGTCCGCCTACCTGCGCGGCGGGGGAAACAGCACGTTTTACACGCTCGGCCTGCTGGCGCACTGGGAGCGGCTGGGCCTGCGCGTCGTCAACGGGCGGCAGGCGTACACAATAGAGACCAGCAAGGCGCTGCAGCTCGAACTGCTGAATTCGCTCGGCCTCGCTTATCCCGACGCGCGCGTCTTCAACCACCCGGAACTGGCTCCGGTCGCGGCGGAAGGGCTGCGCTTTCCCATCGTCGTGAAAGCCAACATCGGCGGCAGCGGCGCGGGCATCGTGCGCTACGACACGCCCGACGCGCTGCGCCAGGCCGTCGCGCAGGAAACGCTGGACATGGGCGTGGACGGCGTGGCCCTGGCGCAGGAATACGTTCCCGCGCGCGACGGGCGTATCACCCGCATTGAAACGCTGGGCGGCAAGTTTTTGTACGCGATCAACGTGTACACGACGGGCGAAAGCTTCAACCTTTGCCCCGCCGACATCTGCCAGACGACCGAAGGCGTGGCCCTCGC
>JBBRNU010000625.1:0-3056 GCA_038230115.1 Chthonomonadales bacterium
ACGAGGGTGGGTCGCTGCACCTTCTGAATCACGTTCGCGATGGTGTAGGTTTTGCCCGTGCCGGTCGCGCCGAGCAGGGTCTGATAGCGCAGGCCGGCGTTTACGTTCTCGGCCAATTGCGCGATGGCCGTCGGCTGATCGCCGCCCGGTCGGTAGTCGGAAACCAGTTGGAACTCGCCCATTGCCGCCTCCCTCTCGCTTCCAAATCCTGTTATTTCCAATATTTTACGTAGATACTATTATACCAGATGAGGCGGCAAAGGGCAATGAAATGAGCGATGAAAAGCGCCGACAAAGAGGCGGGAATTATCAAAGGGGCGGGGCGTGCCGCCTAAATTTCGTTCCCCTTGCCCGGTTTTTGTGACGCCGCGCATGTTCTACTGGCCTTCCCATAAAGAACGAAGACTCCGAAAAGCCATTTTCGAGATTGAACGGGCGCGAGAGAATAGCAGCGACTTCTGTCAGGTTCCGTAAAGCAAGGGGCTACCGAACTCCGGCGGATAAAACGAGGCTTGAAATGCCCGGCGCCCCGCCCCCCTCTGTTTTCCAAACCACGATGACCGGGCCTTCGCCGCTCGAGGCGGCAGCGACCACCGGATCGTCGGCGGCGAGGGCCAGCGTGGCGGCGCTTCGCCCCGGCGACAGCGCTATAAGATTGCCGCCGCGTCGTTCCAGCCAGAAGAGATAAGCGCCGTCCGCGCCGGACACGACCCACCCCTGTTCCCCACTCCCGATGAGCCGCTCCGTCGCCCCCGGCGTACAGGTGAAGAGCGAGCGGTCGCGCCGCCAGAAGGTGGTCACCGAACCATTTGCGGCGACGGCGACCGCCCCGCCGTCCATCGGACAGGCCGTGAGCGGCCAGGTTCCCACGCCTAATGCCTGCGCCGGTTTGAACGTCCCGCCCCCATCCTCGGAGCGGGTCAAGTACATGTCCCGCGCGCCGCCGAGCCAGTTGCGCCACATGACGTATAGACGCCCCTGCGCGTCGTAGACAATGGACGGATGACAGCACTCGCAAACGGTTCCGTCCGGCGACTGATACGCCAACCGATTGGCGCTCCACGTCACGCCGCCGTCTTGCGAACAGGCGGCATAGATTTTCGTTCCCTTGCTTCTCAGGTCAAGCCAGACGCAGGCCAGCGCGCCCGCAGGCGAAGCCGCCATCGCGTGCAGCCCCTCGCGCGCCGCGCCGTGAACGTCATTGACCCTGGACGGCCCCTGCCACGATTTGCCGCCGTCTCGTGACCGCCATGCCAGCAGGTCGCCGTCTCGCCCCCTCCCCTGATCGCCATACACAGCGGTGATAACAACGGTTCTGCCTGCGACCGCGATGCGCGGCCCCCGGCGCATCCCAAGCGCCAGCGCCCCCGCCTCTGCGACCTTGACCGGCGCCCCATACGTGCGCCCGCCATCCGAGGAAACAGAACAGTAAAGAGCGTTCTTGACCCCATAGGTTACGAACGCTTCCCCCGCGGCGCTCACGGCGGCCTGCGGTTCCCGCGCTTCCGTGAGTCTGCCTGCCGGAAGAACCGGAACCGCTTTCGCGGTTTGCGCAGCAGCGCCTTGCAGGGCGACAAGGCTCAAAATCCCTGCCGCCAAAAGCGCGGACAGGGCGTGTCGAGGCGTCATATTATTTCCTTTTCGATTGATGCGCGTTTCACGGCCCGGCGCTTTTATTTTGAAGCAAATCGAAGTTGGCGCATTCGGGCTGCCATCTATCGGGCGAACCAGCCGTGTTGTTTTCCGACCGCGCGAATGATCTCGTTGTTCAATTCCCATCCCATAATGCGGTTTTCCAGGACGACCACGCCGTTGCCATTTTGTTGGCTGGTGGCGTGATTGGCATAGTAGCCATACGAGTCGCCGCCGTGATACAGATAATCGGCAGGCAGGAAACCGCTGCCATCGGTTTTGATCAGCCCCAGTATCCAGCCTTTCGTGACGACGGCTTTCAGCAGGCCGCGCTGCGTCCCTTCGAGAATGCGATTGGGCTTCCCGGCGAGCAACCGCTGCACCTGACAGAGCATACGGGCAAAATCGCCCGCCGTTGTCCACAGGCCCGTTTCTCCCGTCTCCGGGTAAATATGAAACCTGTCGAGCATGAGTTCGCCCGTCGAATAGTGGCCCAGCGCGACTTTTCGTCCGCGCGTCGCGGTCGGATTGGGCGCGTAAACGCTGTGGCTCATGCCAAAAGGCGCGAAAATCACCGTCTGCATCAATGCGGCGAACGGTCTGCCGGTCGCGTCCACAATGACCTGCTGCAAAAGCGCGCCGCAGACGCCCTCGCCGCCGAACGTCCCCGGCCTGCGCGCCACTTGCAGCGGCTCCATTTCGTCGGGATCGGCTCCGGCGATGAGTTCGGCCAGCGTGGGCGCTTTCACGCCGGGACGATACCCGGTGAACTTGTACTGCGACAGCCCGCTCGCTCCGTTCACCAGATCGAGAACCGTGATTTTGCGCGTCTGGGTGAAGGCGTTGTCCGGGATTTTCCCGGCTTTCAAATAGGCGTTCACGTCGCGGTTCAGGTCGAGTCGGCCCAGCGCCGCCAGCCGCAGCGCCAGCAGATTGACCAGCGGACTGCCCATGCCGCCTGCCTGAAACAACGTCTCCGTGTTGACCGGGTCGCCGGTTTCTACATTGGTCACGCCGAACGCGCCGACTTCCACGACCTGATAGTTTTCAAAGCGGGCGATGGAAACGGCGGGGGCGTGATGAAATTTCATGCGTTCGGCAAGCGTCCGCTTCGCGCCCTCTGCTTCAATGATCAGGTCGCGAAAGCCGGGGCCTTGCGGCAAATCGGCCTCCGCCGTTTTGAGGCTGTCATCCCCTGCGCGCTTCCGCCGCCCGTGAAATTTCAGTTTCTCGGTTTTCGCGTACAGCAGGCCATGCATCGTTTCCCCCTCAAAAACGACTTCGCCGTCCGCCTCGCCCACCTGCGGGTTGTCCGGCAGATGAAAGGTCAGTTTGTTGCCAGCCCGTTTCGTCCGTTCGGCGCGAAGGCTGCCCTGCGCGGTCGTAAAAACCGCACTCGGTTCCTGCGCGCTCAGGTCGAACGC
>JBBRNU010000626.1:0-3056 GCA_038230115.1 Chthonomonadales bacterium
GTCATTCGCGCCGAGCGCCGACCGACCGCGCCGGGCTACGCGCTGGGCCGCTCGCGCGAAGAAGGCGGGTTTTACGCGGCCTGCCGGTGGCTCCAGACAAACGCGCCTGCCAACGCCGTCGTCATGGGCCGTCCCGCCTACCTGCTGCACCTGTACAGCGGTCATCCGACCACGCAGATCGAGCCAAATACGCGCGCCCGCGTACAAGAAATAGCCTACGTAACGAAGCGTCACGTAGGCTATCTGGTTCAGGACGCCTGGCCCTGGTCGCACTCCAACGATTATCTGCTGCCCTATCTCCGCGAGTACGGCGACAAATGGGCGCTGGCCTGGCAAGACCCGCAGGGCAGCGGCGTCCGCGTCTGGCGTCGCCTCTGACCCTGCAATCCCTGCTGGCTAATCCATGCCCATGCTATCGGCCATGCGGTCGTCGTCGGTCAGGCTGGCATCCGTGAGAACGCCCCACTCGCCGCCGCCCCGATAGAAAAGAATGGTTCCGCAGCCGCCGCAGCGCGCCCGGCTCTCGTATCCCGTGCCGACCGGCGGCGCTTTCACTTCGCCGGTACGCTTATCGCGCGGGAACAGCGGTTTGTTGCAGACCGGGCAGCGCCCGTAAATCGGCGGCAGGCCGCTTTCGCTGTCGAACCCCAAATCGTCGGCGTCGGGCAGCCCCTCGGTTTCCGGCAATTCGATGACGCCCGGTCGCTCCAATGTTTCCGTACTCATGTTTCTGGCTCCTTCCCCTCCGGCAAACCCGCGGACGCCCCGGCCCGCCGCGCTCGCCAAACATTTGCCACCCCTCTGCATTGCCAAATAGTATAGCAGACAATCCGACTTGTCCCTCAAGCCCGCTCGCCTGGCACGAAGGCATGAGGCGCATCGAACGGGAATGAATGCCCGTTCGACGGGCAGACTGTCCCCCGTCGCAAGCGTTCCCGATTTTGCAATCGCAGCGTTCCGCCGCCTCGCCGCCATGCGGTCCACGAACTTTCGGCAACGGGATGTTCAGGGGCGGGCCGGGCGGACGGGAATGCGCGGCAGCGTTTCTTTGCCGCGCCGCCGAACGCGCGCCGGGGACGGCGCCTCCACGCGGCGCGTATGCTCCGGCTCGACCTGCATTCCGGCCCAATCTACGCCGCTGTCGCGCAGGAAATTGGCGAGCGCCGCGTCGAGCGGGGGCATGATGCGCCCGCGCTCGCTGTCCAAAGCGGCGAAACGCGGACGCGAAGCGGCCCGTCCCAACTGCCGGGCCGGAACGCTCGCCAGCCCGCCGACTTCCAGACCGGCGCTGAGGGCGGCCTGCCGCGCCCAATCCGCCCACGTCACGTCCCCTTGATTCGCCAGATGCCAGACGCCGCTCGTTTCGTCAATGAGCAAATCCAGGACGGCGTGGGCGAGGTCGGGAATGTAGGTCGGCGAGACGGTCGAGTCGCTCGGGGCGGCGAACGGTCGGCCCGCCGCCAGGGTTTGCAGCGCCAGGGTCAGGAAATTACGCCCGTCCCACGGCCCGAATAACGCGCCCGCCCGCGCAATCAGAGCGGAAGGCAGCGCGGCCAGAACCCGCGCTTCGCCCTCGACCTGACTCTGCCCGTAAACGTTCAGGGGCGCAAGACGGTCGCTTTCGCAGTACGGTTCATCACGCTTGCCGTCAAACACCATATCGGAAGAAAAAGTCACGAACCGCAGGCCGCGTTCCGCGCAGGCTTGCGCCAAAATCGCGGGGCCAAGCGCATTCGTCCGAAAACAGTCCGCTTCCTCCGCCTTGTTCCGCTCGGCCTCGTCCACGCGCGTATAGCCCGCCGCGTTGATAATGGCCCAGGGCTGAATTTCGTCGAGGATTCGCGACACGGCCTCGCGGTCGGCGATGTCGAGCTGCTGCCGGTTCCGCGCGCAGCAGGCCAGGCCGCGCAAATGGCCCAGTCGCGCAAAAGCCGATCCCAGCGCGCCCGCCGCTCCGGTAATCAAGATCGGGCGGGCGGGCGGGCGATTCAGTTGGAGGGCGGGGTCGGATATACGCGAAATCGGACGCGCATCCGGCGCGACCGGCCCGTGCAGCAGGCGCTCCGGGCGGCGCCACCAGCCCGGTGACGCGAGAACCGGATGGGTGGGGGGCGTGTTTTGCGATAGTTCGCGCAGCAGGCCCGCCAGGGCGGTCGGACGGGGCGTCTGGCCGCGCACGTCGAAAACGCCCGGCTCATAATGCCCGACAAAGCGGGTGAGCAGGCTGTTCCAATCGTAGGAGCCGAGCAAGGCCCAGGCCGTGACCGCCTCGACCTGCACGCCCTGCCGCTTCAGACTGCGCGCCGCGTCCCAGACCTCCAGCAGCCAGCGCATCTGCTCCTCGCGCGTGCAGCCCAGGTGCGCTTCGGTAATTGCAATCGGGCGTCCGTAACGCTCCCACGCCTCTTGAAGAATGCCGCGCACGCCGGGCGTCCCGGTCGCCATCGCCCGAATCGCCTCCACGTCGGCGTAACGGTCGCGGCCATTGTCGCCATAGGTCGCGGGCGGATACCGCTCCAGGCTGTCATCCAGAAAGCGCTCGCTGGTCAGGTAATGATTGACGCCGATAACATCGGGCGGGCAGGGGTTGTCCAGAAACCAGCGCAGTTCGGATTCGTCAATGCCCGCCCAGTGAAAATAGCCCCAGAGCGGGTGGTAGCGATCCACCAGCCCGCACAGCAAATCCCAAGTCAGCCAGCGGCGGTGATTCTCGAAATCGGCCTGATACGCCAGACGCGGCGTACTGTACACTTTTCCCAGGTCGTCGGTCTGCACCAGACGCGCGGCGGGGTTGATTTCGCGGATGGCCTGCATCGCGAGAACCGTCGCGCGGCACTGCGTGATGAGGGCGCGGGCGAACGTTGGCTCGTCCTGCCCATGCGGATACCAATGCCCGTACAGGCCGCTGAAACGGGCCGTCGTCAGAGGTTCGTTGACCGGCGTATAATCGGCGACCCAGGGGTAGCGGGCGGCCACGCCCCGCGCGAACGCGGCCAGTCCTTCGGGGAAATCGGGAGAGACGAGGCTGGTATGGGGCGGGCCGCTGCCGTGATGCA